>NZ_DAMBKZ010000043.1:0-2059 GCF_032066345.1 Brucella sp. | reverse complement strand
ATTGCGATCATGTGAAGAATGTCATCGGCGCTACATCCGCGTGAGAGGTCGTTGGCGGGTTTAGCGAGGCCTTGCAGAACGGGGCCGATGGCTTGTGCTCCGCCGATGCGCTGCGCAATTTTATAGCCTATATTGGCGGCCTCCAGATTGGGAAACACAAAGACATTTGCATTCCCTTTGAGCGGAGACCCCGGTGATTTCGCATGACTGATTGCTTCAACAAATGCAGTGTCGAATTGCAGCTCCCCATCAACACAAAGATCTGGTTTCCTTGTGCGCACAGTGTTGGTCGCCTGAATGACTTTTGATACGCGTTCATGTGCGGCGCTGCCGCCAGTCGAAAACGAAAGCATCGCGACCGCCGGGTCTTTCCCGGTTAGCTGTTCATAAGAGTCTGCTGACTGCATGGCAATATCGGCTAGTTGGCCGGAATCCGGCTCGACCACAAGGCCGCAATCCGCAAAAATGAAAGCACCTTTTTTCTGATGATATGATTGGCATAACAACATCAGAAAAAAACTCGAAACAAGCGATGCGCCTTCCGCCTTTCCGATAATCTGCAACGCGTGGCGGACAACATCGGCTGTTGTGGCAACTGCACCGGCGACAGTTCCATCCGCGTCCCCCGCGCGCACCATCATGGCTGCAAAACCAAGCGGAGTTTTCACTATTTTCAAGGCCTGCTCTTCCGTCATGCCCTTGGCGTGCCGTAATTGATGAAGCTTATCGGCATAATCCGCGTATTTATCAGACATTGCCGGGTCAATAATCTGTATCCGCGTTCCTGCAATCTGATCAGCTATGGCATCAGCCGACCCCAGCAAAGTAATATGCGCAATTTTCTCCTGCTCTGCACAAAGGGCAGCTTGGATGACACGCGGGTCTTCGCCTTCCGCCAGAACAATGTGACGTGGCTGTGATCGGGCTTTTTCAAAAATTTTTTCCAACGGAAGCATGGCAAAATCTCATGAAAGGCCGGGAGGAAAACCTCCCGGCATCATCGTTAAACAGGCATCTGCTCGCGCATATCCACTTTATCAATACCAGCTACGACGACCGGCTTCTTCATCGCATCGCGACGGAAAGGTTCGCCCAGCTCCTGATTGAGTATGACCTCAATAAAGGTCGTAACCCCCTTGGACTGATCATCAATTGCCTTCTGCAAGGCTTCAGTGAGCGATTGCTGGGTATCAACAGTGACGCCCTTGAGGCCACAACCATCCGCCACTTTGGCGTAGCTCAGGTTTGGATTGAGCTCGGTCCCAACGAAGTTATTGTCGTACCAAAGCGTTGTATTGCGCTTTTCTGCACCCCACTGGTAGTTGCGGAAAATGACCATCGTAATGGCTGGCCAGCCTTTGCGACCGATGGACGTCATTTCGTTCATCGAGATCCCAAAAGCACCATCCCCTGCAAAACCAACCACAGGTGTATCGGGTTGGCCGATCTTGGCACCTACGATGGACGGAAAGCCGTATCCGCATGGACCGAACATGCCGGGTGCCAGATATTTGCGCCCGGTTTCAAATGTTGGATAGGCATTGCCGATGGCACAGTTGTTTCCGATATCAGTGGACATAATGGCATTCTTCGGCATTCCGGCCTGAATGGCGCGCCATGCCTGTCGTGGAGACATGCGTTGCTTTTCGCGTTCGCGTGCGTCTGCATTCCATTGTGTGCCTGGATCATCATCTTCATGATCCATCGACGAAAGTTGCTGCAACCAAGCTGATTTGCGTTGATGGGTTAGCTGTTTGCGCTCGTTGCGACCAACATCTCCTGCATTGGCTCCAAGTTGATCGATGATCTGCTGCGCTACTTGTTTCGCATCGCCACAGATGCCGACCGTGATCTTCTTGGTAAGGCCAATACGGTCTGGGTTGATATCGACCTGAATGATCTTCGCGTCTTTTGGCCAATAATCGATACCGTAGCCGGGTAACGTCGAAAACGGGTTAAGACGGGTACCAAGTGCCAGAACCACATCGGCCTTGGCAATCAACTCCATCGCTGCTTTCGAGCCATTATACCCAAGCGGCCCTACTGATAGTGGATGGCT
>NZ_DAMBKZ010000042.1:0-2777 GCF_032066345.1 Brucella sp. | reverse complement strand
ACTTAGCATCATCGGCAAGGATGCCGATACGGAGATGCGGTCCCTTGAAGATAAGATGGCTAAGCTTCAGGCACGCAAAGACGAGCTGACGGCAACGAAGCTTGACACTATTGTTATTGAGCCTGCCTACAAGCCTTTAGCTGCCCCAACATCTGGCAAATCCGACGCTGAAAAGGCCCGTGAGAAGGCGGCGAAGCAGGCGGAGCGCGAGCGCAAGGTGGTCACGGACTTAATCAAGGAGCTTGAATTCGAAGCCAGCCTTGTAGGGAAGAGCGCCGTAGAGAAAGAGAAGATGATCGCCCTTCGCCATGCTGGGGCAGCGGCCACAGAAGCCGAGAAGCAGAAAATCGAAGCGTTGGTGGAGAGCACCTATCGCGCAAATGAAGCGCACGAACGTCAGAAAGAAGCCCTACAAGAGCTCAATGACGCCGGGCGAGACTTCGCCGGCACGCTGGTGGATGGCTTGCTGTCTGGCGCCAAGGCGAGTGACGTGCTTTCAAATGCGCTGGGCCAACTGGCCGACCGCTTTTTGAACTCCGGGCTGGATGCACTATTCAACGGCGGGGGAGGATTTGGCGGCTTGCTTGGCGGTATGTTCCGCGGCGGTAAATCCGATCCTTGGGCGGGGTTGAGGCTTGCGAGCGGCGGCCATGTGCGCGGTCCCGGTGGCCCTCGCAGTGACAGCATTCCCGCCATGCTCTCAAATGGCGAGTACGTCATCAACGCAGCCGCAGCGAAGAAATTTGGACCGCTTCTCGATGCGATCAACGGCGGCCAGGGTCTCGCGCTGGCAGGCGGCGGTCCGGTAAGCCTGCCTTCGATCACTGCCCCGCGTATGCCTGACCTATCGCGCATTACGAACAACAACAATAGCACGACGATGAACAGCGCGCCGGTCATCAATGTGAATGTGAATGGGGCGACTGGCGATAGGGAAATCGAAGCGCGCGCTTACGCTGGCGCTCAGAAAGCTATCAAGCAATGGCAAGGGTCACCTGCCTTTGTTCAAGCGGTTTCAGGCGGTGTGAAGTTGGGTAACCGACGGGGAATGCTGAAATGAATTCGCGCCGTTTTGATCCTCACCAATATCTGAACGCCCATTGTCTTGGTTGAAGATTAGAATCTGGAGGTAAAGTTGAAATTGCCTAGACGTTCTCCTTCGGCCCCTGCATTATCGACGCAAGCAAATAGGGGGCTTAGAGATTCGATGCCAAAATTCGTTACTGCACTAGGTTTAAAAGGCAATCCTTTCGAAAACTATGTAGCCGAAAAAGAACCAGATATAGCTGAGTATGCGGTAAAACCTCCATATTTCGAAGTTATTGAAGGGAGGGCGATGAACACGTCCTCATTCCTTCTGTTCGGCGAACGCGGTGCGGGGAAAAGTGCTACCCGGCTCACAATTTATAAGGAGATTTGGAAGCTAAAGGGTTCTGGAAAGAAAGTTCCATTAGCAGTAAATATGGTCGACTTTTCATGCGCTATCAATAAAAGATCATTTGAAAACTTAAATGAAAACACATTGATTTCTGAAGTGGCATTTCTAGTTATAGAAAGCCTGCTAGCTTGGTTGAGTACTTTGGAGGAAGATGAAAGGAGTATATTTTTACACGCTTTGGATGATGATGAAAAAAACTTGTGTTATCAACTATTGCGAGATTTTTATTTAAGTCGGCCCGATTCCAAACGAGAGAAATCCGCTCACGATGCTATGGAGTTGTTCAACCAGGCAATACTAGCAAAAACGCAAATGTGGATCACGAGGAAGTGGGACAGAATCGCAGAACTGATGGGCGCATGCGCAGACGTACTTGCGAAACGTGCTGCTCCGGAGGCCGATGTGTCTGGATCGGTTACCAAGGCTCTGAAAGCTGAACCCGGTGATTTCGACGCAGTTTTAGTGCTAAAGAAACTTGTTTCACTGGTCAGTATATTTGACTTCAGCGGCATTATAATCCTTGTCGATAAGGTGGACGAAACGGATGCAACAAACAACTCTGCGGAAAGAACTGCCGAGTTAATACACCCCATTCTCTCAAGAATTCAATTTACTGAAGTAAATAGCTTTTCTTGGATCTTTTTTTTGTGGCATCAAACAAAATCGATATTTGAGAGTGACAAATTTCCAGTCCGATTAGACAAGCTCGGTCACGCGACGGTGTCTTGGGACGATAAGTTCTTTCAAGTAATGCTTAACCGACGGGTCAAATTCTTCTCTGACGACAAAAAGAATTTTATCGAACTTTTTTCCACGGATACCGATGAACATAGTTTGATTAATTTGCTTATCTCGATATCAATGCGATCGCCCAGAGAAATGATACGTCTTCTGGATGTGATCATTCGCGAACATGATGTAGTATACGCTGAGAATGCGGAATATACAGAGTTGACTTTGAATTCTATTCAAGCTGGAATTGATAAGTATGTCACCGATACTATTTCTACCGTCTACGGAGAAAGACTCTTAGCGCAGATATTTCGCTTAAATAAACTTACCTTTACAAATAAAGACGTTCAGAATACTTTCCGCGTGGGCGCTCAATCAGCGAGAACACGAATTCAATCTTGGGAAAGTGCTGGCATAATTAAGCACATTGGTACAAGAGCTGCTGAGGGCGTTCAAGGCGGTAAGCCTGCAAACGAATATTCTATCGTCGATGCTCGCATTGAGCGCGTAATGGCGAGGCAGTTGATAAAATATGAAGGAGAAGTAGTGGCAGAAAATGACGAGGAGTTGGAGAAAACGGACTGCCAATAAAAGTTTCCGATAACTT
>NZ_DAMBKZ010000041.1:0-3289 GCF_032066345.1 Brucella sp. | reverse complement strand
ATATCTCTGCGGTTGAACGCGCAGGTATGTACTCGCTGACCGAAGGCCAGAAGCTTACTTATGATCTGGAGCAGGATCGCAAGTCCGGCAAAATGTCGGCCTGCAACCTGCAAGCTGCTTAAATCGCTGATTTTCTTTCCTTTGACCACGGATGTACTGGCACTGTCGAAAGAATTTGACTTAGGGTCGGGCCATTGCCCGACCTTTTTTATTTACCTTTAAAAAGGATTACAACAATTGCCCCAAGATCCACGCGGCTCCTTTACGAAACATACTCTTTTCAAGCCCGTCCCTTCCTCTCGGGAGTCGGTCGCTTCCCGCACCAATAAAGCTGTGCGTACAATTCTAGACGCGGAAATAGACGAGCGGGTTGCCAAGACGCTGCGATTGCGAAAACAACGCCATGAAATGGAGAGCATTACGGCTCCACCCTCAAAAAAGGGCTTGCGCAATAGCCGGTAGCGTTGAGCTTACACAACTTCGTTATGACCCGATTTGCAATATTTGACGGATTTCCAGGATAATAAGGTTCATGCGCATATACATCACTGCGAGCTCTTTTGGTGCTGACCAATGCGATGCTTCTAGCAACCGTTGGACATGTGCAAAAATATCTGACATACAAGCGAAACGAGAACAAAATAGCAACATTCCTAATTGAGATTTGAAACGATTATGGCCATTAAGTTTACGAGCACTCCTGACCGCCCTGTAGAACCTAAGACTGGCAGGCTCTCAAAAAAGAAGAGCCAGACCAATGCGGACAATAATCCGGAGTTGGACCTTAACACCGACGGAAAGTAAAATTAAATGACCAATGCGCGGCTTATCGTGGTTGCAGCATTCGACCGTAATGCAGACGGCGAGTTGGTTCCGGCGTTCGAACCCATGGCATTTGAAACAGAGAGCCGTGCGTTACGTGCAGCGCAATCGCTGGAGGGCAAACATGTCGGTGTAGTCGCGTGGAGCCGCGAAGCAGATCCC
Source organism: Brucella sp. (assembly GCF_032066345.1). NCBI lineage: Bacteria > Pseudomonadati > Pseudomonadota > Alphaproteobacteria > Hyphomicrobiales > Brucellaceae > Brucella > Brucella sp. The sequence continues at coordinate 2,305 of NZ_DAMBKZ010000041.1, read as the reverse complement.
CACGTTGGAGAATATGGACCGCCTGCTGTTCTGTTTCAGTGGTGAGATATACCTGACATGGAATAAGGCTTCATGACACGCCCATCGGAGCTGGTCTTGTTAGCATTGCCCTTTCAAAGACTCTCCGGGAAGAAATTGATCTTGTTCAGATCGCATCGTCGTACTGGGCGGCGTTATTGCCGCTCTCGCCATCCCGTGCCTTCTATTATCGCGACTTCCTCGTTAACGCGGAACGTGTCAATAAGCCGCCTGAAGGGGCACGATCTTTGCGGATAGGTAAATTGGGTTGGATGTAATGTATTGACTTATGTCGGCAGCTACGCGAAAGCTTCCTCAACACGAGACAGCCGCGCGCTTGGGGGAGCCACCAGGGCTGTTTCTAAACAGGAAATCCCCCAATAAAGTCTGGCGGGCGGTACGCGGTTCATCAAGGACTTCGCCCAGAGATATAGGGAGATCCATATGGATACCTCTTTGCTTCTCGAAGCCAGCCAGTCGACCAAGACGGTTCGATTGAAGCTTGATCTTAGAATCAGCTTGGCTTCAATTGCATTCATCATCAGTCGACTGTTCTAACAGAAAGCCCTCCAGCTTCGGTCGGAGGGCTTTTTGTATCGCCTCTCGTCAAACGCGTGGCGGCATCACCGCCGCGTCAATTCTACGATGGATAAGCGAGACGAGCGATAGCAAGTCTTCAGCATCTTCTTTTTTCATGTCCCAGTTTATCCGAGCCTCATGGGCGGCTGGATTTCTGAACATGCCAAAGGTTCCTTTAAGTAGGTTTGCAAACCCTTTTTGCTCGTCTCGCTCGCTTTTTGATCGTAATGAATTGATCGCAAGCATTGGAATGTCTCCGGTAAGAGCTCTATCAACCAATTCTCCGCCATCAGCATCCAAACCAGTCCGCCGTCTGAGCTTATCCGCAATGCTCTTGACCGCCTCAAGTACGGCATGGAAATGGTTTTGTTGGAGCAGTTCTTCCCTGCAAAATGCGAGGACATCCGGATGCACGCCTCGGGCAAGCAAGTCTACTCGTAATGTTTGAGCTCTCCGCTGCGCTTCCGAAATTGTAGTAACTGTTTCTATTCCGGATAGTTTACCTGCCTCATCCATGACAAGGCCACAAAAGCCAAGTGCCTTATTGAGGTTTTGCCTCATTGGTTCAAATCGATGTGGGTCGCGCATGAACCGTGCAGGCTTCATCGCATTTCGGATAAACTCTAAGATCCCGGTTCTATTTTTTCTTGTATTTTGATCATTAGCAAAAGCGTTATAGAGCCTATGTCTTTTCGTATGATTAGGAACGATATCTCGCATTCTGCAGGTCTCAAGCAAGTGAGCAATCTCTGATCCGGTTAACCCCTCGTCCGTGTCAGCCAGTGCATCAGCGATTGCCTGCAATTGATCCTGAGTAAAAAACGCCATTTCCAATCCTACACAAACAAAGCTCTGCCGACGACGATCACTCCGCGAATAAATACGGCAACCGAACCGACGATACATAAAATGCCTATTGCCGATAGAGCGTATGCCCACCCAGCGCTAGCAGGTGAGCCGGATCCGCGCTTGTAGTTCCAAACGGCAAAAAACGTTTGAGCAAAATATCCTGCGATCGCGGCCAGGAACGAAAGTCCAACACCGACTGCAAAACATGCCAATGCGTATCGGATCGCCAATGGATCAGAAATATTCTCTTTGGCGCCAAGGAAGCCAATGATCGCAACAGCGGCGCCACCGTTGACGGTGACACCAAGACGAACAGACTCTTTCGCAAATTCGATTGCCTGATTGGAATTCTGTAGCTGGAAGTCAGATTCGTCTGCCATGCTGCCCGCCTTTCGCTATTAAAGGTGGCGGGCGCGGACGATGTTGGCAAGGGAGCCGACTGTGGCAAGATAGTGTTTTCCGCAGGAAAGAGACGCCCAACCGGATTTGACGACCATTTCGGGTCGGGGCATTTTGACCGAGGCTTGGAGGGGATCACCATGAAAAGAGTCGCGATTACCTGCGCTTTGCTCTCGTTCGCAACCGCAGCACACCCCCAGACATCGAAAGAGTTTGCCCTAATGGCGAGAAAGTCTTGGGCAGCGTTTGAATGTGCTGCCTTGGCAGCTCAGGCACAAGACCAAACCGAACACGAGAGGCTTTTCAAAATCGGTTATGAGATGGGAAAACGAGCGATTGAGGCAGCTCTTGCAGATAAGATCAGCAAAGACGACGCGATGAGCAGCATGCCATGGGGGTTCACAATTGGCCTGACCCCATAGGGTGGTCCGGTTTCAATCTTAGTTCATGTTCGGCCTTG
>NZ_DAMBKZ010000040.1:0-6027 GCF_032066345.1 Brucella sp. | reverse complement strand
CAAACGCACCGAAGATCGACTACAAGGACATCAAGCTTCTGCAGCGTTACATTTCGGAACGCGGCAAAATCGTTCCTTCGCGTATTACGGCTGTCAGCCAGAAGAAGCAGCGTGAACTCGCCAAGGCGATCAAGCGCGCTCGTTTCCTCGGCCTGCTTCCATACGTTGTGAAGTAAAACTTTTTGGGAGGCGACACTTCGCCTCCCATTTTCCTCCACTGCGATGGGCGCAACGGAGTGTAATTAAAACCCAAGTTGAGGCGAAGCCCTTGTGCCGTCTCTAACTGCAGAACCGGAATAGCCGGAGCAGGACAGCGAGTTTATGAAGTTTAACGGAACCATCATTGGAGTCGGCATATTGGCGGGGCTTGCCTCGGCATTGATGTCGTCTGGCGTCATTGCTCAATCGGGCATGGCGGTGGTTCTGTATTTCCTGACGCCGTTACCAATTTTTGTTGCCGCCCTTGGTTGGGGTTCGAGCGCAGGGCTTGTTGCCGCTGCAGCCGCCACCATTGCGATCGGCGTGTTTGCAGCCCCCATGGCAGCAGTGCTGATGGCACTAACAAGCTACGTGCCTGCTGCAACAGGCGCGTATCTTTCCGGCCTCGCACGCCCGGCTTCCGAACTCGGCGGTCCTAAAGACGTCATGGTCTGGTATCCGCTTTCGGATATTGTTTTCCGTCTCGCGCTGATGGTTGCTGTCAGCTTCATCATCATTGGTTTCATTCTGGGTTTCGGGCCGGATATGGCTCGCGAGCTGGCTAATACGCTGATCGATCGTCTGGCTGAGGCTGATCCACAGTTCACACCTAGCGATGAAATGCGCCAGAGCGTTACGGCTCTTCTAATGGTAGCATTGCCTGCGGTTCAGCCTGCAACCTGCCTTGCCATTCTGGTCGGTAATCTCTATCTGGCTCTACGCCTTACAGCTCTTTCTGGCCGTTTACGCCGTCCGCGTGATGACTGGCCCGCGACCATGCGTATGCCGCGTCCGGCATTGCTCGTTTTTGCGGTGGCGCTCGCAGTAGCGTTTCTGCCGGGCGGAGCTGGCCTGATTGCAACGGTAGTTGTTGGAGCATTGAGCTTCGGCTTCATGATTGCAGGTCTTGCAACATTCCACATGCGCACGCGTGGAAAAGCCTGGCGCCCAGTGGTGCTGTGGCTCGTCTATGTTGCGATCATACTCTTCGCATTCCTGCTTTTTGTCTTCATGGTTTTTGGTCTTTTCGATACATCGCGCGGTGCGCCGATCTCAAAAATGCCAGACGCCAACAACCAATAAACATATTGAAACACTCGAAAGGAAACTCAAATGGACGTTATTCTTCTGGAACGCATCGCCCGCCTCGGTCAGATGGGCGACACTGTTAAGGTCAAGGACGGCTTTGCCCGTAACTTCCTTCTGCCGCAGGGCAAGGCTCTTCGTGCCAACGAAGCCAACAAGAAGAAGTTTGAAGGCCAGCGCGCGCAGCTCGAAGCTCAGAACCTTGAGCGCAAGAACGAAGCTGAAGCAGTTGCTGCAAAGCTCAACGGCGAATCGTTCATCGTTGTTCGTTCGGCTGGTGAAACCGGTCAGCTCTACGGTTCGGTTTCGACCCGCGACATCGCTGACATCATCACTGCAAACGGCTTCAACCTGCACCGCAACCAGGTTGAACTGAACCAGCCAATCAAGGCAATTGGCCTGCACGAAGTTGCGATTTCGCTGCATCCAGAAGTTCAGGTCAGCGTTACTGTCAACATCGCACGTTCGACCGAAGAAGCAGAACGTCAGGCAAAGGGTGAAGACCTCACCTCTATCGAAGCTATCTACGGCATCGAAGAAGCTCCGCTTGCTGAAGAAATCTTCGACGAAGACGAAGAAGCAGAAGACCAGGCTTAATTTAGCCGTCTATCATCCGAGAAATGCCAGCCTCTTTGGCTGGCATTCCCATGGTGGTAAACTTTATATGATCATGCCCGGCGGTCTCCGTCGGGCATTTTCTCTTTTCAGATCGGCAAAAGTGCCTATTCTTCATTTTAGTATTGGATTGGAGAGGGTGCTGACGGAAGCGTCCGCGTTTGCTCAGGCGAAAAGCCAGAGGCCGGCCAAAGACTGACTGACCAAATGGGAATTGCCTGAAAATCTGATGACAGCGCGGCTTTTATAAAGGCAACAGGCCGCCTGCCATGCAATCGCATGGATGTTTGCACCTGCTCTAATCTCAACAAGGAGATGGGGCCGATGTATGGAATGCTGCGTACTGTTCTTTCGCATATGATCAAAACCGGGGACCTGACGGTTACCGATTCTGATGGGACTGCCAATCAGTATGGAGACAAGACCGGCGAGCCGGTTCATATCCGTTTTAATACTCGACATGCTGAACGCGCTGTAGCGCTCGACCCTGAATTGAAGCTTGCCGAATGCTTCATGGATGGCGAAATTGATTTTCTCAACGGCGATATTTACACATTGCTGAAAGTGGTTTTCGAAAACACGGGACCAATAGCCGCCACCGAGCCTTGGATGAAGGCAGCTGGCAAATTCCGCGTGCTGTTTCGGCGTTTCCAGCAGATGAACAATCTGGCTCGCTCATCGAGCAATGTGAAAAGCCATTACGACCTTTCAGGCGCGCTTTACGATCTGTTCCTTGATCCGGACAAGCAATATTCCTGCGCTTACTTTGAAACACCCAATACGACGCTCGCTGAGGCACAACTCGCGAAGAAGCGCCATATCGCAGCGAAACTTCTCGTCAATGAAGGCGACAAAATTCTGGATATTGGCTGCGGTTGGGGCGGCATGGGGCTTTATCTCGCCCGTTATCTCAAAGCCAATGTGACCGGTGTCACGCTTTCAGAAGAACAGCACGCTATCGCCAACAAACGCGCAGCCGAAGAAGATCTTGCGGACCGCGCCAAGTTTCAGCTGACAGATTATCGCAATATCGATGACCAGTTCGACCGGCTTGTCTCAGTAGGAATGTTCGAGCATGTCGGCGTCGGACATTTCGCTGAATATTTTCAACATGCGGCGCGCTTGCTGAAAAAAGACGGCGTCTTCCTGCTTCACGCTATTGGCCGCGCCGATGGCCCTGGCGCAACCAACCCATTCATCCGCAAGTATATTTTCCCGGGTGGTTATATCCCTGCCCTCTCCGAGGTGTTGCCGCATATCGAGAAAGCAGGGCTTTATGTCACTGACATTGAAATCTTGCGGCTTCATTATGCCGAAACGCTTAAAGAATGGCGTCTTGCGTTTATGGCTCGACGCGAGGAAGCCAAAGCTCTTTACGACGAACGTTTCTGCCGAATGTGGGAATTTTACCTTGCAGCCTCTGAGAGCGCATTCCGTTGGCAGAACATGATGGTGTTCCACATTCAGATTGCACATAAGCAGGAAGCCGTGCCGCTAACACGCAATTACATTGAGGCTGAAGAAAAACGTCTCAAGCGGCTCGATAGCGCTCCGAAAGGTGCCAACAGCGAGACGCAAGCACCCAAAAAACGGGCCAAAGTTCAATAGTGCTGACATACAAAGAAAGGGGCTGTGTGAACATTCATACAGCCCCTTTCTGCTTATTCAGCTTTAGGAACACCAGCTTCCCATTTATCCCAATGGGTCGTGATTTCATCGACGACCGGAGCGCCGACGAGGTAGATATTCTTGACTGTTTCGGCAAACCCGCCGGCGGTTTCGCCCGGCGCCGGATCAAGATGCTGCAACGTCGTTTCGTTTGGATTGCCCTGATCGAAGTTCACGGCTCCACGCAGGCTGAGAATACGATCCGTGCCGAACTGGCGCTTGATGACGAGGGTGATCGAAGCAGCTTCCATTTCCGTGATCAAATAGTCGTCAGCGCCGTAAAGCTTTGCAATGTATTGCGCTTCTTTCGACAATCCCGGACCATGAAAGAAAGTATCACCCGTCATATGAGTGCCTTCCTTCAAAGACGGTGCTGATTGTGCAGCTTTGTCCGGATAACGCATCCGATAGGCCTGCGCTTCCTTCGAATCCTCAAGCTTCACGTCTTTCCCAAGGCGCATGGCGGCAGCAACAAGATCGGGGTTGAGCTTGAAGACGCGATAGTCTTCATAACCTTTGCGCGGCATGAAGACCGGCTCGCCTGCCTTGCCTTCTTCCGGGGCCCAGCGGTGCCCAAGGTCATAATCAACAAGCCATGTCGCCCAGCTCACATCGCCAATCGTACCGCGTGAAGGTGGCGTACCGGCAACACCCGACAGGACGTAATAGCTTTTCGAGAAGTCAAAAGCCGGGTCGAGAAGAATAGCCTGCATACTGGCAGATGAGTTCACCTTGCCCATGCCAAGCACTGCGCCGCAAACACCATCATCGTTACAATAGACGGGCTTCAATGCGCCTTTCACTTCGATAGGCTTGGCATCTTTCCAATAGCGCTCATACCAGTTTTGAAATTCACCTGCGCGATCGCCGCTGTTCTCGCCGATCTCGAACATTGCAGCGATGAAGACCTTAACCTTGATCGGTTCAGCAGCTGCCGCAGGAAAAGACAGAAATGACAACGAAGCGATGGCCGCCAGCCACGCCGATATGAAACGAGAACGCATAAAAGAATCCCTCTGAAGCTTGTTTCGGGTTTCGTAGCAGCAGCCATTCTGCATCACAACAGACGTCAAGTCCCGGTGCAAAAGATTGAACCGTGAACTGTGGATGCCTGTGAATCATGGTATAGCTTGTATCTTCCAGCAGGAATCACCTTGAGGCTGCGTTGCGTTTAGCTTCACTTCAGAGCTAGCTGGAGAGATCAGGGACAGGACTAGAGAATCATGGCGGAAGCGGCGGTACGCAAACTTGACGATGCGCGCGATCAAAAAGAGACGCTTTATCGGGAAGCACCCCACAACATTGAAGCAGAGCAGGCGCTTTTGGGCGCTATCCTCATCAACAACGACGCCTTTTATCGCGTTTCAGATTTTCTGAAACCGACCCATTTCTTCGAGCCTTTGCATCGCCGTATCTACGAGATCTCCACGGATCTTATCCGCGTCGGCAAGATGGCTAATCCTGTCACCATGAAAACTTTCTTGCCCAATGAGGGCAAGATCGGTGATTTGACTGTATTCCAGTATGTCGCGCGTCTCGCCACCGAAGCCGTGACCATCATCAATGCCGAAGATTATGGCCGTGCGATCTATGATCTTGCAACGCGACGCGCTTTGATTGGCATTGGCGAAGATATGGTCAACGTCGCTTATGACGCGCCGGTTGATAATGCGCCGCAGGAACAGATCGAAGACGCCGAGCGCCGTCTGTTCGAACTTGCAGAAACGGGCCGTTATGATGGTGGTTTTCAGGCGTTCAAGGATGCCGTTACCACCGCCGTTGATATGGCGAACGCCGCTTTTATGCGCGACGGCCACCTGTCGGGTGTATCCACGGGCATTCATACGCTTGATGGCAAAATGGGTGGTTTGCAGCCTTCCGACTTGATCATTCTTGCAGGTCGTCCGGGTATGGGTAAGACCTCGCTTGCTACGAACATCGCTTTCAACATCGCAAATGCCTATGAAGCCGAGCAGCAGGCCGACGGCACGATGAAGGCAATCAATGGCGGTGTTGTTGGCTTCTTCTCACTCGAGATGTCGGCGGAGCAGCTCGCGACCCGTATCATTTCTGAGCAAACGGAAGTGTCTTCCTCGAAGATTCGTCGCGGTGATATTACTGAATCGGATTTTGAAAAGCTGGTCGCCTGCTCACAGCATATGCAGAAGATCCCGCTTTATATCGATCAGACCGGTGGTATCTCAATTGCGCAGCTGGCAGCGCGTGCGCGTCGGCTGAAGCGCCAGCGCGGTCTCGACGTTCTGGTCATCGACTACGTTCAGCTGATGACTGGTTCCTCAAAAGCTTCCGCACAGAACCGCGTGCAGGAAATCACCGAAATTACCACGGGTCTCAAAGCGCTTGGTAAGGAACTCAATGTTCCGATCATCGCGCTCTCACAGCTTTCGCGTCAGGTGGAAAGCCGTGACGACAAGCGCCCTCAGCTCTCCGATCTTCGTG
>NZ_DAMBKZ010000039.1:0-10862 GCF_032066345.1 Brucella sp. | reverse complement strand
CCATTCTGTCGCTTGCGACGATCGCCGCCCTCGGTGAGCGCCATATAGACCCCACTCAACAAATCTGTCAACGTTCATTCATAAAAAAATACAAAGTTTCTTTCCACAGACAAAACCAGGCAACTTTACCAAACATTAAGCAACCAAACCAGCATGATTCCAAACCAAAATCATAAAGCGCGCTCAATGCGCCCTCACCCAGCTCAACTCTCTATATAATAACACTCAGCGCCGCGGCGAGCTGAACCAGCCCATCCGCTCCGCAACATTATCCGCCAATGCACGCACCCGTGCGCCCATCGTCTCAACAATCTCCGGCCGAGCCTCAACCGCCATCATCGATAACGCAATCCCAGCCGATGGATGATTGGGTCGATCACAAATCGATGCCCCAATACAAAACATACCCTCTCGCAGCTGACCATCATCAACCGAATAGCCCCTCTTCTTTACGTCCGCTATTTCAGAACCAAGCTGCTTCAAAGATTGAACACTCGAAGGCGTAATAGGCGTCGGCCAATCGGAAGGGAGGTGGCGAGCAAGCTCCTGCTCAGACATTGCCGCCAACATCGCCTTACCCGTCGCAGTAAAGACAGCCGGTACACGCATACCAATACGGAACGTGATACCAAGCGGTGCAGAAGAGTTGCGGCAGGACAGATAGATGACTTCTGGGCCTTCAAGGTGGGAAAGCGTCAATGTATATGCACCAAGCTCTTCCGCTTCTGCCACCGCTTCATGAAACGCATCCACAATATCGCTGCTTGCCAGAAAGACATTGGCCCAGCGAACCGACTGCGCGCCCATTGTAAAGCTTCCATCGCTATTGAGCTTCAATAACTTCAAATGCGTAAGAGTCTGGCAAAGACCGTGAACACTGCTTTTGGGCAGGCTGGTCTGGCGAACGAGATCGGAAAGTTTGATGCCTTCGCGGCTCTCGGCAACGCAATCAAGAATTTGCGCTGCCCTGACCACAGCCGGAACCAGTTTCAAGGAACTTTCTTCATCGAGTACGGTTTTGTCCATATGCCCTCTTTGACCAATCGACAGGCGAATTGACTTTAGCGCTGTCGGCTGATTTATTCAGTATATCGTATGTCGTTCAATATAATGAACGACCGTCTGACGCAACATCGGGATGGAATATCAGATATGCTCGCTTTAAAAGACCCCTCACTGCTTAAATCGCAATGCCTTGTGGATGGAAACTGGATCGACGCAGCAGACGGCAAGACCATTGACGTAACCAATCCGGCAGATGGTTCTGTCATTGGCACCGTTCCTTCCCTCTCTGTCGATACTATTAAAGAAGCAATCAACGCTTCGAACAAGGCACTTCCGGCATGGGCTGCGAAGACCGCCAAAGAACGCGCTGGAATCCTGCGCAAATGGTTTGATCTGATCGTCGCCAGTGCAGACGACATTGCCCTTATCATGACATCGGAACAGGGCAAACCACTCGCCGAGGCGCGTGGTGAAGTTCTTTATGCTGCATCTTTCATTGAATGGTTCGCAGAAGAAGCCAAACGCGTCTATGGCGACACAATTCCGGCAACACAGCCCGACCAGCGCTTGACCGTCATCCGTCAGCCAGTCGGTGTGACCGCTGCAATCACGCCATGGAACTTCCCGGCGGCAATGATTACGCGAAAGGCAGCGCCCGCACTGGCTGCTGGCTGCACGATGATCGTCCGCCCGGCTGATCTCACCCCGCTAACCGCGCTTGCGCTTGGTGTTCTGGCTGAAAAGGCTGGCATTCCTGCAGGCGTTCTGCAGATCGTGACCGGCAAGGCCCGCGAAATCGGCGCCGAACTCACCAGCAATGACATTGTCCGCAAGCTTTCCTTCACCGGCTCGACCGAAGTTGGCCGCCTGCTGATGGCGCAGTGCGCCCCAACCATCAAGCGCATCTCACTTGAGCTTGGCGGCAATGCACCCTTCATCGTGTTCGACGATGCAGACATCGACGCTGCTGTGGACGGCGCGATGCTTTCCAAATATCGCAATGCCGGTCAGACCTGTGTTTGCGCCAACCGCATCTATGTTCAGCGCGGCGTTTACGACAAGTTTGCTGAAAAGCTGGCAGCGAAAGTGAAAGAACTCAAAGTCGGCAACGGCACCGAGCCGGGCGTCGTCATCGGCCCGATGATCGAAGAAAAAGCCATCACCAAGGTCAAAGCGCATATTGAAGATGCGGTTTCGAAAGGTGCAAAGCTCATCTCAGGCGGCAAGGAACTGGGTGGCCTGTTCTTTGAACCGGGCATTCTGACCGGCGTCACCTCAGATATGCTTGTTGCCAAGGAAGAAACCTTCGGTCCGCTTGCACCACTCTTTGCTTTCGACACAGAAGAAGAAGTGATCGCTGCTGCCAACGACACGATCTTCGGTCTAGCTGCTTACTTCTATACCGAGAACTTCAGCCGTGCGATCCGCGTCAGCGAAGGACTGGAATATGGCATGGTCGGACACAATACCGGCCTGATCTCCAACGAAGTCGCACCATTCGGCGGCGTGAAGCAGTCGGGCCTCGGTCGCGAAGGCTCGAAATATGGCATCGAGGAATATCTCGAAACCAAGTACATCTGCAGCGCCTACAAGCGCTGAAATTACGCTTAGCGACATTAAAAGGTGGCACGCATTGTTCGTGCCACTTTTTTTATTTATAGACGACGCAGACAATCCCTGGGTGCTTGCCCGCAAAAAATCCGGAAAACTTCATGCTGCGCCGACTCTATGACTGGACGATCTCGCTTGCTGCCCGAAAGTCTGCCGAATATTGGCTTGCTTTCATCGCTTTTGTAGAAAGCTCAGTGTTTCTGGTGCCAGCCGATGTGCTCTATCTGCCGATGGCGCTTGCCCGCCCGGAGCGAGCCTACCGCTATGCGCTCGTCGCAACCATCTTTTCCGTTCTTGGCGGCATAGCGGGCTGGTATCTCGGCTATCATGCCTATGAGCAGGTCGCAAAGCCTGTGCTTGAAATGTATGGCAAGCTCGACACGTTCGAGCAAATGCGCGGGACGACCAGCGCCGACATGATTCTGCTGATGCTCATCACATCAGGCCTCGCGCACCTGCCGCCGATCAAGGTTGTCACCATTCTGTCCGGTGCTGCGGGCATCAATATCTGGCTGTTCATCGCATCGGCCATCATTGCGCGCGGCGCACGCTTCTTCTTCCTTGCATGGCTGTTGAAGCGTTATGGCGAACCAATCCGCGGCTTTATCGAAAAGCGTCTTGGTCTGCTGGCTGGCCTTGTTGCCGTGGTGCTAATTGCGCTCTTTTTCGCGGTAAAGTATCTTCATGCCTGATTTTGCCTCAAGCCGGTCAAATTTTATTGCTTGGAGACGAAGCAGTATTTTTGATTATTAATAGAGCCAGTGTGGCGCAGGAAATTTCAAATGGCATTTGCACTTAACAAACCAGTCGGCAAAACGCAGGCTTGGACCGCAGGCATCATGACGGTGGGCCTCGCCGCAACTGTTGGAACGGCTTTAGGCTTTGAGCATCTGGCTGGCTTCATGCCCTGCAAGCTCTGCCTTGAAGAGCGCACACCTTATTATATCGGCGTCCCGGTTCTTGCAGCAGCCTTTATTTCCTATGTCTTGAAACTGCCGCCGGTGCTGATACGCGGTCTTATTCTGATCGGCGCGCTGCTGATGACCTTTGGTTTAGCGCTTGCCATCTATCACACCGGCGTCGAACTCAAATACTGGCCAGGACCGGCCGATTGCAGTGCGGCCACCATGAAGGTCACACTTGATGCAGGCAATCTGCTTGGCGATCTCAACGCGACCCGCCCGCCTGCATGTGACAGCGCGCCGGGCTTCTTCCTCGGCCTGTCATTTGCCGGATGGAACGTCGTCGCAAGCCTGCTCTTTGCAGCGATTGGCTACTACGGCGCTTTTGCAAAAGGTGGGAAGTAAGAGCGAATTCTGAGGAAGTTTTTCTTTCTTCGCAAGAGCTCAAGTATCTTGATCAAAAAACGGCAGGCCGTGGCGAAAATGGTGATTTTCGAGTACCGAAACGGAGTGTACTTTTGGGTACATGAGCATCGGAACGCAGACAAATTGCCATTTGCAGACCGGCATGGCGACTTTTGGAACAGATACTAAGGCTCCAATTCGACATCCCAGTAAAGAAAGTCGAGCCAGCTGTCATGGAGATGGTTGGGTGGGAAAAGGCGCCCATTGTTATGCAGATCCTGCACAGTGGGCTGGACCGGCTTCTGGCGCGGCCACATATGCGCGCTTGCCGGCATCAAGCCGCCTTTGCGCAGATTGCATGGGGAACATGCGGCGACCACATTTTCCCACGTCGTCTCGCCGCCATGGCAACGCGGGGTGACGTGATCAAACGTCAGATCATGCGGTGAGCCGCAATACTGACATTCAAAACGATCACGCAGAAAAAGATTGAAGCGCGTAAACGCCGGATAGCGCGGCGGCTTCACATAATCCTTCAGACAGATCACGCTTGGCAAACGCATGGAAAACGATGGCGAGGATACGACCTGATCGTATTCCGCCACGATATGCACGCGTTCAAGAAAGACCGCCTTGATCGCATCCTGCCAGGACCAGAGCGATAAAGGATAATAGCTGAGCGGCCGATAATCCGCATTGAGAACCAGAGCAGGCAAACCACTGCTCGAAACGGTTCGGGGAGAGACGGCTACATTCAAGGGCGCACCTCCTTCAGAGCAACTCCGAAAGGAAAAGTGCGAATGGCTTTCCGTACGGAATTGCGCTCTTCATCGAAGCGCCGCGCGTCCATTCTGGGCGCAACCTACAACGCTCCAACCTTGTAATAGCATTCCCAGCAAAAGTGCGAAGCGGTTTTGCGTAGGATAATGCGTAGAAACAGATGGTTACAGCGGGGCCACCGCTGTAAGGCGGCAGTGCGATAGGCAGGATACCAAGTTTCTGCGAATCGAAATGCCGTCATTCACCTGATGCAAATAATGTAATCCCGACGTGACAGCATTGTGAAGCAGAAACGCATTTATGTCCCCGGAAACACGCAACTTTTACAGAAGCGGCGCAGCCTCCCGTCCCTTGATCGCAGCGTAATATGCCCAGAACAAACGTGCTGCCACACCGCGCCATGGTGCCCACTCTTCCGCAAGCAGACGAAGGGCGGCTGCATCAGGTCTCGTTTCATGCGCAAAAGCATGGCCGACAGCCGTTTGCAACGCCACATCGCCAGCCGGAAACACGTCGGGATGACCAGCGGCAAACAGCAGATAGACTTCAGCCGTCCATGGACCGATGCCCTTGATAGCGGTCAACGCCTTGATCGCTTCTTCGGCAGGCAGATCGCACAGCCCATGCAGATCGATTGCCTCTTCTGCCAAAGCTTCACTCAAAGCAAACAGCGTTCTCTGTTTTGGTCGCGAAAGCCCGGCAAAACGCCATGCCTCTTCCCCGCCTGCAATATAAGCCTCCGGTGTCATCGGATTGATCGCCTGCTTGAACCGCGCCCATATTGCTGCTGCGCTTGCAGTTGAAACCTGTTGCGCAACGATAATCGAGGCCAGACTTTCAAAGCCCGGCTGAGACCTGCGAAGCGGAACAGCGTGGGACCGACTGCGGATATCAAGCAACCGTGCGTCGGCTAATCCCAGTGCTTCAAGCCCGGCTTCAATATCATCCAATGTATCGATCCGCCGCATCGCCTGGCCTTTCATTTCAGTTAGAGCGCCGTGCGTCCTTTCGGACGCAAAAAGGACGCTCTAAACTATCGAACCTACGCATCGTGCTTTCCGAAAATCGATTCCGATTTTCGGGCCAATGCTGTAACTGCAAAGTACCAATGCAATCAGATGACAATCAACTGACATGATCATGACCCAGCCCGTATATCGCTTCGCTCCAAGCCCCAATGGGCAATTGCATCTTGGCCACGCCTATTCCGCACTTCTCAATGCACAAATGGCACGGACAAGCGAAGGGCGCTTTCTGCTTCGCATGGAAGACATCGACACCGCCCGCTGCACACCGCAACTTGAACAGGGCATCTACGATGATCTCCACTGGCTCGGGCTTGAATGGGAACAGCCGGTACGCCGCCAGTCAGAGCATTTCGGCGAATATCGCAATGCACTGACCAAGCTTGCCGACAAGGGGCTCGTCTATCCCGCCTTTCTGAGCCGCACCGAAGTGCGCGAGATCATCGGCGAAGCACATGCCAAAGGCCAGGAATGGCCCGCCGACCCTGACGGTACACCGCTTTATCCGCAGGGCGAACGAAACTTGAGCGAAAAAGAGCAGATGGAGCGCATCGTCTCCGGTGCCCCCTATGCATGGCGGCTCAATATGGAGAAAGCGCTCGAGATGGCTGGCGAAACGCTGTTCTGGAACGAAATCGGCACCCAAATCAGCACTGGTCCCATTAAGGCAAATCCTGCGCAATGGGGTGACGTGGTGATCGCGCGCAAAGACACCCCCACCAGCTATCATCTTTCCGTCGTGGTGGATGATGCGCTGCAAGGCATCACGCATATCGTCCGCGGACGCGATCTGTTTCATGCAACATCCGTGCATCGGCTTCTGCAAAAGCTTCTGGGCCTGCCGGAACCGCTTTATCATCATCATGATCTGGTGCTGGGCGACGATGGTTTGAAACTATCCAAAAGCCGCAAGGATACGGCACTCAGCAGCTTGCGCGAACAGGGCTTTACGCCTGACGATATCCGCGCAAGACTGTCGCTGTAAAAACTATTTTCGCCGCAGCGTCACAGATGATGTGCCCGCACGCTGATTGACGAAAGCGCGCTAAAGCGGTTCAAAGACAGCATGATAGCTGGCACTGAAGGGTGCTGGCGGTGATTTTGTTTATTTTGAAGGAGGCAGAGCCATGGTTTCTCAGAAAGCCGGTAACTACGTTGAGATAGAAGGCTTGCGCGTTGCCCCTAAACTGGTGGAGTTTCTGGCCAAGGAAGCCGCACCCAGCACTGGCGTTGAACCAGACGCCTTCTGGAAGGGCTTCGCCGCCATCATCCGCGATCTCGCACCGAAGAATCGCGCCCTCCTCAAGAAGCGCGACGACCTGCAGGCCAAGATCGATGCCTGGTACAAGGACAATCGCGACAAAGGCTATTCGCAGGCTGACTATCAGCAATTCCTGAAAGATATCGGCTATCTCCTGCCCGAAGGCGGAGAGTTCAAGGTCTCGACCGCCAATGTCGATCCGGAAATCATGCATATTGCAGGACCGCAGCTTGTCGTTCCGGTCATGAATGCCCGCTATGCGCTCAATGCCGCCAATGCACGCTGGGGTTCGCTCTATGACGCGCTTTACGGCACCGATGCTATCTCGGAAGATGACGGCGCGGAAAAAGGCAAAGGCTACAACCCGAAGCGCGGCGAAAAAGTCATCGCATGGGCCAAGAATTTCCTCGACGAAAGCGCACCGCTCAATGCGGGCAAGTGGGCCGACGTCACCGGCCTTTCCGTCACGGACGGCAAACTCGCTGTAACACTTGCCGACGGTTCGAGCACCGCCTTGAAGGACGGCAGCCAGTTCAAGGGATATAATGGCGATGCGGCAGCACCAACCAATGTGCTGCTGGCCAAGAACAACATGCATGTTGACATCGTAATCAATGCGGACAGCCCGATCGGCAAGACTGACCCGGCGCATATCGCAGACATGGTTCTGGAATCGGCCGTCAGCACGATCCAGGATTGCGAAGATTCGATTGCAGCAGTCGATGCGGAAGACAAGGTTGCCGTCTACCGCAACTGGCTTGGCCTGATGAATGGCAAGCTCGAAGACACCTTCGAGAAGGGCGGCAAGCAGATGACGCGCCGCCTTAATGGCGACCGCGGCTATAAGGCTGCCGATGGCTCGGAACTCAGCCTCAAGGGCCGTTCGCTGATGCTGGTGCGCAATGTCGGCCACCTCATGACCAATCCGGCGATCATTGATGCCGAAGGTCACGAAGTGCCGGAAGGCATCATGGATGCCGCCTTCACCAGCCTGATCGCACTGCATGATATTGGCGCGAATGGTCGCCACATGAATTCGCGCGAAGGCTCGGTCTATATCGTCAAGCCAAAGATGCACGGGCCGGAAGAAGTGGCATTCGCCAATGAAATCTTCACCCGCACCGAAGAGCTGCTTGGTATGAAGCCGAATACGCTGAAAATCGGCATCATGGATGAGGAACGCCGCACCACGGTTAACCTCAAGGAAGCGATCCGCGCTGCCAAGGAACGCGTCGTCTTCATCAATACCGGCTTCCTTGATCGCACCGGCGACGAAATCCATACCTCGATGGAAGCTGGCCCGATGATCCGCAAGGGCGACATGAAGCAGGCCGCCTGGATCGGCGCTTATGAACAGTGGAATGTCGATATCGGTCTTGAATGCGGCCTTTCCGGCCATGCGCAGATCGGTAAGGGCATGTGGGCAATGCCGGACCTGATGGCTGCGATGCTGGAACAGAAAATCGCCCATCCGAAGGCTGGTGCGAACACCGCCTGGGTGCCATCGCCAACCGCTGCAACGCTCCACGCAACTCATTATCATCAGATTGATGTTGCAAGCGTTCAGGAAAAGCTGAAGAGCCGCCCGCGTGCCAAGCTCGACGATATTCTGTCGGTGCCGGTCGCCCCGCGTCCAAACTGGACGCCGGAAGACATCCAGCACGAAATCGACAACAACGCACAGGGTATCCTCGGTTATGTCGTGCGCTGGGTTGATCAGGGCGTTGGCTGCTCGAAAGTGCCGGACATCAACAATGTCGGCCTGATGGAAGATCGTGCAACGCTGCGCATCTCGGCACAGCACATCGCCAACTGGCTCTATCATGGCGTGGTTTCGGAAGCGCAAGTCATGGAAACGCTTAAGCGCATGGCAGCTGTTGTGGACAAGCAGAATGAAGGCGATCCGCTTTATCGTCCGATGGCCGCAAACTTCGACAAGTCGATTGCTTTTCAGGCCGCTTGCGATCTGGTTTTCAAGGGCCGCGAACAGCCGAATGGTTACACCGAGCCAGTCCTGCACCGTCGCCGGTTAGAACTGAAAGCGCAAGGCTAATCAGGATTATTCAGACAGAAAGAATGCGGCGGGAGAAATCCCGCCGTTTCTGTTTTCGAAATCGCTTGACTCCATTATAATAGATATTAATTCTAAGATAATGGAAAACATAAGTGAGCATCTCGACAACGCCATTGGCGAAAATCTGCGTCGCCTGCGCCTTGCGCAAGGTATGACACTGGATGCGCTTGGTGATGCGTCAGGTGTCAGCCGCGCCATGATCTCGCGGATCGAGCGTGGCGAAACCAGCCCGACCGCACAGCTTCTGGCGCGCATTTGTGCAGCGCTCGGCACATCGCTCTCAGCCTTCTTTGCCGATGCGGAAGCCCCAACCTCTCCCTTGCTCACGCATGATCGCCAACCAGTCTGGCGTGATCCGGATACGGGCTATATCCGGCGATCTGTTTCACCACCGGCAACCGGGTCGAATATCGACATGATAGAGGTCGAATTTCCCGCAGGCGCCAGAGTGACCTTCGCACCACAGGCGGCCAATGCAGGCATCACACAGCATTTGTGGCTCCTGAATGGGCAGATGGAAATCACCGTTGGAGCAACCACCTATCAGCTCCATACCGGCGACTGTCTTTATATGCCGCTTGCTGAAGGCATCACCTTTCATAATCCCGGCACCTCGACCGCCCGTTATACAATCGTACTCGAACGCCGTAGTAATCTCTGAAAGTACAATATGATTCGTGTCCTTAACTACGAAGACGCTGGCCCCTCGCTTCTCCCACTGGCAGAAATCCTGACCGATTGCGTTAATGATGGCGCGTCAGTTGGCTTCATGGCGCCATGTGAATGGCAGGGCTTCATCCCCTACTGGAACCGCGTCTTTAATGAAGTAGAGCGAGGCGACACGGCCCTTCTGGTTGCCGAGCATTGCGGCGAAATCGTCGGTACGGTTCAGCTTGGTCTCACACAAATGCCCAATCAGCCGCATCGTGCCGATCTTAAAAAACTGCTGATCCATCGTAAGGCGCGCGGCCTTGGTCTTGCACGCAAGCTGATGGAAGCCGTTGAAGAAGAAGCACGTAACCGACGCAAGACACTTCTCTGCCTGGACACCGCAACCGGCAGTCCCGCGGAAGCAATTTACACCCATCTCGGCTGGGAGCGGGTGGGCGTTATCCCGAATTATGCGCTTTATCCTGACGGCAGCCCCTGCGCGACCACACTTTTCTATAAAGGCCTCTGAAATGACCCTCACCATTCGCTTTGCCAACGAAGCTGACCTCCCTGCTCTGCTTGCGATCTACAATGATGCAGTCGAGAACACGCTCGCCATCTGGAACGAAACGCTCGTCGATCTGGAAAACCGTCGCGAATGGCTCAAAGCCCGCAACCGTGACGGCTTTCCGGTTCTGGTGGCCGAACGTGAGGAACAGGTCGTCGGCTATGCGAGTTATGGCCCTTTCCGTCCGTTTGAAGGTTTCCGCCACTCATCGGAACTCTCTGTTTATGTGGCAAGCAATGCGCGCGGCGGCGGTATCGGACGCGCACTTCTGGCAGAGCTTGTGGAAGAAGCACGCGAGCGTAAAGTCCATGTGCTGGTCGCGGGTATTGAAGCAGGCAATGCCGCATCCATCGCATTGCACAAATCGCAGGGTTTTTCAGATTGCGGCACGCTGAAACAGGTCGGCCAGAAATTCGGACGCTGGCTTGATCTGACCTTCATGCAAAAGATACTCTAATCAGCACCGTGCAATAGAAAGCGCAGCGGGCCATTGCCCTGCTGCGCTTTTTTTGTTTATACAGACGTATTCGCAAGGACCCGGTGAAAGCCCGGGTGGCTCTTCTGGCCGCCTATCCGCCAG
>NZ_DAMBKZ010000038.1:0-14745 GCF_032066345.1 Brucella sp. | reverse complement strand
GTGAGCCATAATACCGAAATTGCGGTAGTCTTCGATTTTATATTCGCGGGCCATGTTTTTGCTCTTTGAATAGGGTTCGACGATTACCAGCGGTAATGCGAGAACGCGCGGTTGGCTTCTGCCATGCGGTGCGTGTCTTCACGCTTCTTGACAGCGGAACCACGATTGTTTGCCGCATCCAGCAGTTCGCCGGAGAGACGGTCAATCATCGTCGTTTCATTGCGACCACGAGCTGCATTGATCAGCCAGCGAATGGCAAGTGCCTGGCGGCGTTCTGAACGCACATCGACCGGAACCTGATAGGTTGCACCACCAACGCGGCGCGAACGGACTTCAACGTGCGGAGCAACATTGTCGAGCGCCTGATGGAACAGCGCGACCGGCTCTGACTTCGCCTTGGCTTCGATTGCAGACAGCGCACCGTAAACGATGCTTTCAGCAACCGACTTCTTACCATGAAGCATAACTGCATTCATGAACTTCGTGATAACGAGATCGCCGAACTTTGGATCCGGATTAATCTCACGCTTCTCAGCTTTATGGCGTCTGGACATTTCGTCTCAACTTTCAATTACATCGGGCTCAACTCGCCATTCCGGCGGCCGGTATCCCCGGAAAATTCTTACTTAGGACGCTTCGCACCGTACTTCGAACGACGCTGCTTGCGGTTCTTAACACCCTGGGTATCGAGAACGCCGCGGATGATGTGGTAACGCACACCCGGCAAATCCTTTACGCGACCGCCGCGGATCATGACCACGGAGTGCTCCTGAAGGTTGTGACCTTCACCAGGAATGTAACCGATGACTTCAAAGCCATTGGTCAGACGGATCTTGGCGACCTTACGGAGAGCCGAGTTTGGCTTCTTAGGGGTCGTTGTATAAACGCGGGTGCAAACGCCGCGCTTCTGTGGGTTTGCCTGCAGAGCAGGAACCTTATTACGCTTTACCGGCGCAGTGCGCGGCTTGCGGATCAACTGGTTTACGGTAGGCATTGAACCTTCCTCTATAAAAAATCTCGTATCGGCGCCCAATAAGGGCCGTTTCACCGGAGTGCTCATGCACAAATTCGGGACGAGCCACTCCATCAGCGGCCACCCGAACAAAAGCAGAGGAAGCATAAGCTTCATGCGAACGGCAAGTTGCATTTCGATCGTAAAACGAACCCTGTTTGAGGCGAACTCCAGAGCGCGTCGCTCCGAAAATGCCAGCCTCACATCGGCTCAGATGGGCTGCTGATACGTGTTTACAGGCGTTTCGTCAAGGGCAGGACGTTAAGTTTCTTATCCAAAAGGCCGCTCGGGGGCGTTTTGGGGTCCGCCGGACAGGTTATTGCGCCGCATTAGGCTTCATATCGCTAATATTTCGCGGCAAAACTGTCATTTTCGTATGCCAGCATAGCGCCAGACATCAACAGTCGCTATTGAAGCACATCCGAGTCGAAACGCAACACAATATTAAGGGATTCTCAATGTCATCCACCACCACATCCACAGAGAACGATTCGCCGATTGTTCACCTGGTGATCGCCGACGTCTGGAACGAAGGTGAAGAGGAATCTATCGAAGTCCATATCCTGCTGAAATCCGATGAAGACGAAGATCTCGTTCAGACGGTTCTCGCGATCCTGGCAGAAGAAGGTTATCACGAAGCAGAGCTGGTCGAGATGGGTACCATCACGGAAGAACCAGAAGAAGAACCACACAAGAGCGCATGGCACACCGCCCTCACCGGCGAAGTTGCACTGATTGAGTTCGAAGGCGATGAAGAAGAAGAATAAGTTCGACGTAAGCGAACACCGAAAAATGTGGAGCATCTTCCGCTTTGCATAATGATCAAGGGCGGTTTTAAACCGCCCTTTCTTTTTGAAATTTGCATAACAAAAAGGCCGCCTCGAAAGGCGGCCTTTTCTTAGTTGATTGCTTTCCGATTATTCGGCAGCGTTGTTGGTCATATCTGCCAGCATCACGTTGGCTTCCGACGAACCGGTCGACTTGCGGCGCTCGTCGATGATCAGTTCGTCGCGAGCAGTTGCAATGCGACGGATCTGGTTGGTCATGCCACCTGTACCAGCCGGGATGAGACGACCGACGATGACGTTTTCCTTGAGACCCTGCAACGTATCCATCTTGCCTGCAACTGCAGCTTCGGTGAGTACGCGAGTGGTTTCCTGGAACGATGCCGCCGAGATGAACGAAGGAGTCTGAAGCGACGCCTTGGTAATACCAAGAAGAACTGGATTACCCGAACCTGGCTTCTTGCCTTCTTCGATCAGACGATCATTGATTTCGTCCAGTTCGATGCGGTCGACGTGATCGCCCGGAATGTAGCCGGTATCACCGGATTCCGTGATCTCGATCTTCTGCAGCATCTGACGGACAATCACTTCGATGTGCTTGTCGTTGATGAGAACACCCTGCAAACGATAGACTTCCTGGATTTCGTTCACGAGGTACGAAGCGAGTGCTTCAACGCCCTTGATCGCCAGAATGTCATGCGGTGCCGGGTTACCGTCGAGGATATATTCACCCTTTTCGATAACGTCACCGTCCTGAAGATGGAACGGCTTGCCCTTAGGGATCAGATACTCAACAGGCTCGATCGTATCGTCGTTTGGCTCGATGATGATGCGACGCTTGTTCTTGTAATCGCGACCAAAACGAACGGTACCATCGATCTCTGCGATGACGGCGTGGTCCTTCGGACGACGAGCTTCGAACAGTTCCGCAACGCGTGGCAGACCACCGGTAATATCCTTGGTCTTCGCGCTTTCCATCGGCAGACGCGCAATAACATCACCAGCATTAACATGTGCACCAGGCTCGAACGAAAGGATCGTTTCTACCGAAAGCAGGAAGCGAGCTTCGCCACCCTTCGACAGCTTCGCGATCTTGCCGCTCTTGTCCTTGATGACCATAGCAGGCTTGAGGTCCGCACCGCGTGGTGTCGAACGCCAGTCAATGATGACGCGCTTCGTGATACCGGTCGACTCGTCCGCTGTTTCCGAAACCGAAAGGCCATCAACGAGATCTTCGAACTCGATGTAACCTTCAACTTCCGTCAAGATTGGACGGGTGTACGGATCCCATTCAGCAATACGCTGGCCGCGCTTGACTGCATCACCTTCGTCAACGAACAGGCGTGAACCGTAGGTTACGCGGTGAACCGCACGTTCCTTGCCGGTCGAGTCGAGGATCAGGACAGCCATGTTACGGCCCATCACCACGAGATTGCCATCGGAGTTGCGAACCACGTTGCGGTTACGCAGCTTGACAGTGCCTTCGTACGAAGCTTCCAGGTAAGACGAGTCAACAACCTGTGCAGTACCACCAAGGTGGAACGTACGCATGGTCAGCTGAGTGCCAGGCTCACCGATCGACTGAGCAGCGATAACGCCAACTGCTTCACCCTGGTTAACAGGCGTACCGCGTGCAAGGTCACGACCATAGCACTTGGCGCAAACGCCGTTACGGGTTTCACAGGTCAGAGCCGAACGAATACGGATCGACTGGATGCCGGCCTTCTCGATGACTTCAACGTCCTTTTCCTCGATCATGCGACCAGCTTCGACGATGACTTCGCCGGTTGCCGGATTGATGATCGGATCAAGTGCCGTACGGCCCAGAACGCGCTGTCCAATTGGAGCAACGATCTGACCAGCATCAACGATTGGCTGCATGGTGAGACCGATTTCGGCGCCGCAATCGACTTCCGAAATAATCGCATCCTGTGCAACGTCAACAAGACGACGTGTCAGATAACCCGAGTTAGCGGTCTTCAACGCGGTATCGGCAAGACCCTTACGGGCACCGTGTGTCGAGTTGAAGTATTCGTTAACCGTCAGGCCTTCCTTGAAGTTCGAAATGATCGGGGTTTCGATGATTTCGCCCGACGGCTTGGCCATAAGACCACGCATACCGCCCAGCTGACGCATCTGGTTGACCGAACCACGGGCACCCGAATGAGACATCATGTAGACCGAGTTCATCTGCTTCTGACGTCCGGTCACCGGATCGAATTCAACAGCCTTAATGCGGGCCATCATTTCTTCGGTGATCTTGTCAGTCGCCTTACCCCAGGCATCAACGACCTTATTGTACTTTTCGCCCTGAGTAATCAGACCGTCATTGT
This sequence comes from Brucella sp., assembly GCF_032066345.1. Taxonomy (NCBI): domain Bacteria; kingdom Pseudomonadati; phylum Pseudomonadota; class Alphaproteobacteria; order Hyphomicrobiales; family Brucellaceae; genus Brucella; species Brucella sp. The sequence continues at coordinate 10,615 of NZ_DAMBKZ010000038.1, read as the reverse complement.
ACTGCTGTTCGTATTCAGTCGTCAGAGCTTCGGTTTCTGCAACGATCTTAGCCTTCGAGTCCGGAATGACCATGTCATCCTTACCGAAGGAAATACCGGCGCGACATGCATGGGCGAAGCCGAGCTGCATGATGCGATCGCAGAAGATAACCGTCTCTTTCTGACCGCAATGGCGGTAGACGTGGTCGATCATCTTGGAGATGTTCTTCTTCGTCATCTCCTGATTGCAGATATCGAAAGGCACATTGGCGTGCTTCGGCAGAAGCTCACCAGTGATCATGCGACCAGGCGTAGTGTCGTAAACCTTGGAAACAGGCTTGCCTTCCGCATCAACCGTCTTGAAACGGCCCTTGATCTTGGTGTGCAGCGTGACGACCTTGTTTTCAAGCGCATGCTGAAGTTCGCCCATATCGGCAAACACCATGCCCTCACCCGGCTCCTTGTCTGCCACGATCGACAGATAGTAGAGGCCGAGAACCATGTCCTGCGAAGGAACGATGATTGGTGCGCCGTTCGCTGGGTGCAAGATGTTGTTGGTGGACATCATCAGCACGCGTGCTTCAAGCTGGGCTTCAAGCGACAGCGGAACGTGAACAGCCATCTGGTCACCGTCGAAGTCAGCGTTAAACGCTGTACAAACGAGCGGATGCAGCTGAATGGCCTTGCCTTCAATCAGCGTGGGTTCGAATGCCTGAATACCAAGACGGTGCAGCGTAGGCGCACGGTTCAGGAGAACCGGATGCTCACGGATGACTTCGTCAAGGATATCCCAAACTTCCGGACGTTCCTTTTCAACAAGCTTCTTCGCCTGCTTGACAGTCGAGGAGTAACCCTTGGCGTCAAGACGAGCGTAGATGAATGGCTTGAAGAGTTCGAGCGCCATCTTTTTCGGCAGACCGCACTGATGCAGCTTCAGTTCAGGACCGGTCACGATAACCGAACGACCAGAATAGTCGACGCGCTTACCGAGAAGGTTCTGACGGAAACGACCCTGCTTACCCTTGAGCATGTCGGAGAGCGACTTCAACGGACGCTTGTTAGCACCGGTGATGACGCGGCCACGACGGCCGTTATCGAACAGCGCGTCAACAGCTTCCTGCAACATACGCTTTTCGTTACGGATAATGATGCCAGGAGCGCGCAATTCAATAAGACGCTTCAGACGGTTATTACGGTTGATCACACGACGGTAAAGGTCGTTGAGATCGGACGTAGCAAAACGACCGCCATCCAGTGGAACCAGAGGACGCAGATCCGGTGGAATGACCGGAACGATCTTCATGATCATCCATTCAGGACGATTGCCGGATTCCATGAAGTTCTCAACGATCTTGAGACGCTTCATCAGCTTCTTCGTCTTCAGTTCCGAAGTGGTTTCTGCAAGTTCAACGCGCAGGTCTGCGGCGATGTTCGGGAGATCCATCGAAGCCAGAAGTTCAAAGATAGCTTCCGCACCAATCAGGGCTGTGAACTGATCTTCGCCGAATTCATCGACGGCAATCATGTATTCTTCTTCCGAAAGAAGCTGATGCTCTTTCAGCGAAGTCAGACCTGGTTCAGTAACGATATAGTTTTCAAAATACAGAACGCGCTCAATATCCTTGAGCGTCATGTCCAGCAGTGTGCCGATGCGCGAAGGCAGCGACTTCAAAAACCAGATATGGGCAACAGGTGCGGCGAGCTCAATATGGCCCATACGCTCACGACGAACGCGCGACAGCGTAACTTCCACGCCGCACTTTTCGCAGATGATGCCTTTGTATTTCATACGCTTGTACTTGCCGCACAAGCATTCATAATCCTTGATCGGGCCAAAGATACGCGCGCAGAAGAGACCATCGCGTTCAGGCTTGAACGTACGATAGTTGATCGTCTCCGGCTTCTTGATCTCGCCGTATGACCAGGACAGAATCTTCTCAGGGCTGGCAATCGAGATTCTGATGGAATCGAACGTCTGTGCCGGAGCCTGAGGATTGAAAAGATTCATGACCTCTTGGTTCATGCCGTTCTCCTTGAGGGCGATCCGCCGCCCAGTGTGTCGTCGACGACAGGCTGAAAGTCCCTGCCATCTTGAAAAGAAATCGCGGTATTACGCAGTATTTAACTGCACATTCCGTTCGGCATTTCGTTTACGCAAACCGTTTTACACGGTTACTAGAAACACCTTACGGGCGCGCCACGGCAATACCATGGCGCGCCTTGATGTTTTTTATTCCGCCGCGTCCGGAAGTGCCGGCTGCTCGTCGCGTGTGTCGTCCAACTCAACATTGAGACCGAGCGAACGCATTTCCTTAACCAGAACGTTGAAGCTTTCTGGAATACCAGCTTCGAACGTATCGTCGCCACGAACGATGGCTTCGTAGACCTTGGTACGGCCGGCAACGTCGTCGGACTTGACCGTAAGCATTTCCTGCAGCGTGTAAGCTGCACCGTATGCTTCCAGAGCCCAGACCTCCATTTCACCGAAGCGCTGACCACCGAACTGCGCCTTACCACCAAGCGGCTGCTGAGTGACGAGCGAGTAAGGTCCAATCGAACGAGCATGGATCTTGTCGTCGACCAAGTGGTGGAGCTTCAACATATAGATGTAGCCCATTGTCACCTGACGGTCGAACGGCTCACCCGTACGTCCATCATACAGCGTCGACTGACCCGAGGTTGCAAGACCTGCATCCGTCAACATCGCATTGATGTCAGCTTCCACCGCACCGTCGAAGACCGGCGTTGCGATAGACACGCCGCGCTTGACCTGGTTCGCCAGCATCATGACTGAATCATCGTCATAAGAGCGAACAGGCTCATTGCGGTCATTGTCCGGATAGATGTGCTCGAGCGTATCACGCAGCGGCTGAATGTCTGCCGTCTTGCGATAAACATCGATCAGCTCACCGATCTTCTTGCCCATACCAGCGCAAGCCCAGCCAAGATGTGTTTCCAGAATCTGGCCCACATTCATACGGCTCGGCACGCCAAGCGGGTTAAGAACGATATCGGCATGCGTACCGTCTTCTAGGAATGGCATGTCTTCGACAGGAAGAATGCGGGAAACCACACCCTTATTGCCGTGACGGCCAGCCATCTTATCACCCGGCTGGATCTTGCGCTTCACAGCGACAAAGACCTTGACCATCTTCATGACGCCTGGAGGCATCTCGTCGCCGCGCTGAACCTTTTCGACCTTGTCCATGAAGCGTGCTTCAAGCAGCTTCTTGGATTCGTCGTACTGGCCGCGCAGAGCTTCGAGTTCACCCTGCTGCTTTTCATCTTCAACAGCAAACTGCCACCACTGCGAACGCGGATACTCGGTCATGATATCGCGAGTAATGGTCGTGCCCTTCTTGAAGCCCTTCGGGCCTGCAGCAGCAACCTTACCGTCGATCATGTCGGCGAGACGACCGTAAACGTTACGGTCGAGAATAGCCTGTTCGTCGTCACGGTCCTTGGCAAGACGTTCGATCTCTTCGCGTTCGATCGCCATTGCACGTTCGTCTTTTTCAACGCCGTGGCGATTGAAAACGCGAACTTCAACAACGGTACCGTAAGTACCTGGAGGCATACGCATCGAGGTATCACGAACATCGGACGCTTTTTCACCGAAGATAGCGCGCAGAAGCTTTTCTTCAGGCGTCATCGGGCTTTCGCCCTTCGGCGTGATCTTACCGACAAGGATGTCGCCAGGATGCACTTCAGCACCGATATAAACGATACCTGCTTCGTCGAGATTCTTCAGCGCTTCTTCCGACACATTCGGAATATCGCGTGTGATTTCCTCAGGTCCAAGCTTCGTGTCGCGGGCAGCTACTTCAAATTCCTCAATGTGGATCGAGGTGAAGACGTCGTCCGAAACAATCTTCTCGGAAAGAAGGATCGAATCTTCGTAGTTGTAACCATTCCAAGGCATGAACGCGACAAGCACGTTACGACCAAGAGCCAGGTCGCCCAGATCAGTCGATGGGCCATCAGCAATGATGTCTCCCTTACCGATAGGATCACCAACGCGTACAAGCGGACGCTGGTTGATACAGGTGCTCTGGTTCGAGCGCTGGAACTTCTGCAGACGATAGATATCAACGCCAGACTTAGAAGGATCGAGATCCTCAGTAGCGCGAATAACGATACGCGTTGCGTCAACCTGGTCAACCACACCGCCGCGGCGAGCGGCGATAGCAGCACCTGAGTCACGTGCGACAACTGCTTCCATACCGGTGCCAACGAACGGAGCTTCCGCACGAACGAGTGGAACGGCCTGACGCTGCATGTTCGAGCCCATGAGAGCACGGTTAGCATCATCGTTTTCAAGGAACGGAATAAGAGCTGCTGCAACCGAAACGAGCTGCTTCGGCGAAACGTCCATCAGGTCCACGTTTTCACGCGGCGCCATCATAACTTCGCCTGCGTGACGGCAGATGACGAATTCGTCAACAAAACCGCCCTGCTCGTCCAGCTCAACGTTTGCCTGAGCAACCGAGTGCTTCGCTTCTTCCATAGCCGAAAGGTAAACAACGTCGCTCGTTACCTTACCGTCGACAACCTTACGATACGGGCTTTCAATAAAGCCGTACTTGTTGACGCGGGCAAAAGTTGCAAGCGAATTGATCAGACCGATATTCGGGCCTTCTGGCGTTTCAATCGGGCAGATACGGCCGTAGTGGGTCGGATGCACGTCACGGACTTCGAAGCCAGCACGCTCACGGGTAAGACCACCAGGTCCAAGAGCCGAAAGACGGCGCTTGTGGGTGATTTCCGAAAGCGGGTTGGTCTGATCCATAAACTGCGACAGCTGCGAAGAACCGAAGAACTCGCGCACTGCTGCGGCAGCAGGCTTCGCGTTAATCAAATCCTGCGGCATAACCGTGTCGATTTCGATCGAGGACATACGTTCCTTGATCGCACGCTCCATGCGGAGCAAACCAACGCGGTACTGATTTTCCATCAGTTCGCCAACCGAACGAACACGACGGTTGCCGAGGTTGTCGATGTCATCAACTTCGCCGCGGCCATCGCGCAGTTCAACCAGCATCTTGACCACAGCAAGGATATCTTCCTTGCGCAGAACACGCACGGTGTCTTCTGCATCGAGATCAAGACGCATGTTCATCTTCACGCGACCAACAGCAGAAAGGTCATAGCGTTCCGAATCGAAGAACAGCGAATGGAACATGGCTTCAGCCGAGTCCATTGTCGGCGGCTCACCTGGACGCATAACGCGATAGATATCGAACAGAGCTTCCTGACGGCTTTCGTTCTTGTCGACAGCGAGCGTGTTGCGGATATACGCACCGATATTGACATGGTCGATATCGAGAACGTTGATCTCTTCAACACCGGTGTCGAGAAGCGTCTTGAGAACCTTCTCGTCGATTTCGTCACCAGCTTCGAGATAAATCTCGCCGGTAGCGTAATTGACGATGTCTTCTGCAAGGTACGAGCCGAACAGATCATCTTCAGTCGCCTTGATGGCCTTGAGGCCCTTCTCAGCGAGCTGCTTTGCGGAGCGAGCGGTCAACTTCTTGCCAGCTTCGAGAACGACTTCTCCGGTGTCCGCATCGACGAGATCAGAAATGATCTTCATACCCTTGAAGCGGTCAGCCGAATAAGGAATGCGCCAGTTATCACCGTCACGCGAATAGGTGACAGTTTTATAGAACGTCGACAGAATCTCTTCGCCGTCCATGCCAAGCGCCATCAACAGCGTCGTAGCTGGAAGCTTACGGCGACGGTCGATACGTGCATAAACTACGTCCTTGGCATCGAATTCGATGTCAAGCCACGAACCGCGATAAGGAATAACGCGAGCTGCGAACAAAAGCTTACCCGACGAATGGGTTTTGCCCTTGTCGTGATCGAAGAATACGCCCGGCGAACGGTGCATCTGCGAAACGATAACGCGTTCTGTACCATTGACGATGAAGGTGCCGTTGTCCGTCATGAGCGGCATATCGCCCATGTAAACGTCCTGCTCCTTAATGTCCTTGATGGACTTCGCGCCGGTATCTTCATCAATATCGAACACGATCAGACGCAGCGTCACCTTGAGAGGTGCCGAATACGTCAAATCGCGCTGACGGCATTCGTCAACGTCGAATTTTGGTGCGTCGAATTCGTAGCGGACGAATTCGAGCATTGAAGCGCCGGAGAAATCCTGAATTGGGAAAACAGACTTGAAAACCGCCTGCAAACCCTCGTCAGAACGCCCGCCAGCTGGTTCCTCAACCATGAGGAACTGGTCGTAAGATGCCTTTTGAACCTCGATGAGGTTAGGCATTTCCGCGACCTCGGGAATCTTGCCGAAAAATTTGCGTACGCGCTTGCGACCATTGAAAGAATGGGTCTGAGCCATCGTCGCTCCTCGTTCTATAGCCTTACGGCTTGCTCACGCCTTGCGGCCTTTATCGTGCGCCGCCTTTCGGCGGTCCTTCTAACGGGCTAAAACCCGTTTTCTGAAAGCCCCTTCAAGGCCATCAGAAAAAGGGTTCAACAGGATCAGAACGCTCTTCAAATATCCGTTCCGATTATAAGATGCACAAATCAAAGCGAATTCCGCACTTTTCGTTTCTTTTCATGCATTTACTCCAGATGCAAGTCCAGAGTGAAACCGACGGACGGAAACCGTCCGTCGGAATTTTCGAACTTACTTGAGTTCGACCTTAGCGCCAGCTGCTTCGAGCTGTGCCTTGATCTTCTCAGCTTCGTCCTTCGAAGCGCCTTCCTTAACTGCCTTTGGAGCAGCTTCAACAAGGTCCTTAGCTTCCTTGAGGCCGAGACCGGTGATTGCGCGAACTTCCTTGATCACGTTGATCTTGTTTGCGCCACCGTCAGCGAGGACGACGTCGAATTCAGTCTTTTCTTCAGCAGCAGCAGCTGGAGCAGCGCCACCAGCAGCAGCAACTGCTACAGGAGCAGCAGCCGAAACGCCCCACTTCTCTTCGAGAAGCTTCGAAAGCTCTGCAGCTTCGAGAACGGTCAGTGCCGACAGGTCGTCAACGATCTTTGCGAGATCAGCCATTTTGGTATTTCCTTAGTTTCAAGGTTTGAACAATTGACAGCGAAAAACGGCCTTACGCCGCCTCGTTCTTCCGGGCGTGCGCGCCAATAACGCGAGCGATCTGGCCCGCTGGTGCGCTGGTAAGTACTGCGAGACGCTGAGCCGGGGTCTGGATCATTCCAACCAGCTTTGCGCGCAGTTCGTCGAGCGATGGGAGCGAAGCAAGCGACTTTACGCCATCGGCGTTAAGTGTCGTTGCGCCCATTGCACCGCCGAGGATAACGAGCTTGTCGTTAGCCTTAGCGAATTCGACGGCTACTTTCGGAGCGGTAATTGGGTCGTTTGCATAAGCAACAACCGTCTGACCTGTAAACAGATCAGAGATACCTTCCGATTCCGTGCCCTGAAGAGCGATCTTGGCAAGGCGGTTTTTCGCGACTTTAACGGTACCACCAGCATCGCGCATCTTTGAGCGAAGATCGCTCATCTGCGCAACAGTGAGACCGGTATAGTGGGCCACGACGACCGAACCGGAATCTTTAAAAGCTCCGTTCAGCCACGAGACAAATTCGCGTTTTTCCGCTCTATCCACTGTCTCTCTCCAGTAGACAGGACCACATGGTCCTGCCGGGTTGCCTTTGCCGGACGAACTTCACAGTCAGCCCGACGTTCGAGGATCCTGTCCCCTTCAGCTATCCTGGAAACCAGGCATCACTCAAAGGCAACTACGGTTCAAACCTTGCATGCACATTCATGCGAAACAGGGTTATTCCACGTCTCATGCAGGCCATATGTTTAAGGACAATCACCCGAAGATGAATGTCCGCCTGCAATCTCGGACAGGATAACCGGACTTTCGTCCGGCTATCCGGATCTTGCGATCCGGAATTCTTGCACTTTTGACCGCTTTCACGATGCAGATGTGCCACCATTTGCCTTTCTCGAAGAAAGGCTAAGCTCCGGCGAACCGGAGCCTAAATAACTTAAGCGACAACCTTAACGGTTGACGGGTCGACCTTGACGCCAACGCCCATGGTCGAAGAAATCGATACGCGCTTGACGTATTCACCCTTAGCAGCCGAAGGCTTAGCCTTGATAACTGCATCGGCAAAAGCCTTGATGTTTTCTTCGAGCTTCTGATTGTCGAAGGAAACCTTGCCAATACCGGCGTGGATGATACCAGCCTTTTCAACGCGGAATTCAACTGCGCCGCCCTTAGAAGCGGTAACTGCAGCTGCAACATCGACAGTAACAGTACCAACCTTAGGGTTTGGCATCAGGCCACGCGGGCCGAGCACCTTACCAAGACGACCAACGAGTGGCATCATGTCTGGGGTTGCAATGCAACGATCAAAGTCGATCTTGCCGCCGTTGACGATTTCGAACAGTTCTTCCGCACCAACGATGTCAGCGCCAGCCTTCTTCGCTTCTTCAGCCTTGTCGCCGCGTGCAAAAACAGCAACGCGAACAGTACGGCCGGTGCCGTTTGGAAGGTTAACAACGCCACGAACCATCTGATCAGCATGACGTGGGTCAACGCCGAGGTTCATTGCGATTTCGATGGTTTCGTCGAACTTGGCAACTGCACGTTCCTTAACCAGGCCGATAGCATCGGACAGGTCATAGAGCTTGTTGACGTCAACGCCTTCGCGGATCTTAGCTACACGCTTGGAAATCTTTGCCATGGTCTTAGCTCACCACTTCCAGGCCCATCGAACGGGCAGAACCTTCGATCATACGCATAGCCGCTTCCACGTCAGATGCGTTGAGATCCTTCATCTTAACAAGAGCGATTTCGCGAACTTTATCACGCGCAATCGTGCCTGCCTTTTCCTTGCCAGGCGCCTTGGAACCCGACTTGAGGTTGGCAGCCTTCTTAAGGAAGTAGGTTACCGGAGGGGTCTTCATCACAAAAGTGAAAGACTTGTCCTGGTAGTATGTGATCACGACTGGAATCGGCGAACCTTTTTCCAGTTCCTGTGTGGCAGCGTTAAATGCCTTACAGAATTCCATGATGTTGATGCCGCGCTGACCCAGTGCTGGGCCAATCGGAGGCGATGGGTTGGCCGCACCTGCTGCTACCTGGAGCTTCAGCTGGCCTGCAATTTTCTTAGCCATTGCATTCTGCCTTCATAAAAATACCGGAAACCGGCGTTCTCGATTAATGCCGGAAATCCGGCTCTCGACTGACGTCAGTAAAACTGACTGGCAGTTCGGTGGTTCGAGATCAGCGACCGGCTAAAGCCACCTACCCTTCCACCCTTTTCACCTGTTACGGTGAACGCCCTCGCGAGCTAAACGATCAGAGCTTATCGACCTGACCGTATTCAAGATCAACAGGCGTAGCACGCCCGAAGATGGAAACTTCAACCTTGAGGCGCGCGCGCTCTTCGTCGACTTCCTGCACAATGCCATTGAACGAGGCAAACGGACCATCGGAAACGCGAACATTTTCGCCGATTTCGAAGGTCACAGAAGTCTTTGGACGCTCTGCACCATCCTGAACCTGGTTCAAAATCTGATCTACTTCCTTCTGTGAAACCGGAACAGGCTTGGAATCACCAAGGAAGCCAGTCACGCGAGGCGTATTCTTGATCAGCGAGAATACAGCATCAGTCAGGGTAGCCTGAACGAGAACATAACCCGGAAAGAACTTGCGCTCAGCATCAACCTTGCGGCCACGGCGAACTTCAACAACCTTCTCGGTCGGCACGACAATCTGCTCAATAAGGCCAGAAAGACCCTTCTGTGCAGCCTTAGCCTGAATATCCTCAGCCACCTTCTTTTCGAAGTTGGAATAGGCGTGAACGATGTACCAGCGCGCTGTCATCTCGTAACTCCCCAATCCTGCTTAGCGGCCAAGGCCAAGTATAAATTCTACGCCATAGGCCATAAGCTGATCGGCAAGAAAAAAGAATGCAGCAGCAAAAAAAGCCATGACAACCACCATAATGGTGGAAATGACTGTTTCACGCCGGGTCGGCCAGCTCACCTTCGCCGTTTCGGCGCGAACCTGCTGAAGAAAGGTGATCGGATTCGTCTTAGATGCCATCTGCCACTCTGTTCTTGCTTGAGGAAACCGGACCGTTCAAAACGAATCAGAACCCGATACCCATGCGTATACGGCACGTAAAGCTGAAGATTCAGCCCCACGCACCGCGTGTCTGTTGACGTTACATAGAATCGATTCCCAAAAAAAACAAGCCCAATAGTTAAAAGAATACCATACAGGCTTATCGGAAATCCGATCCTTACGAACATCGCTTGCTGCACCATTCAATCGTGCTGCCGCGACCTCCCCTGCCCGATCTAAATAACCGGCGGAAAGTTATCGATATCTGACTTCGCTGCCAAAAGGCCAGAGCGCTAATCAGAATAGTCAGCGAAACCGCTAACTCTTAATATAAAAAACGAGCACTCACAGTCAAGCCATGAGTACTCGTTTTAAATGGCAGGGGCAGCAGGGTTCGAACCCGCGACCTACGGTTTTGGAGACCGTCGCTCTACCAACTGAGCTATACCCCTATTTGGCATTCAAGATGCCAGACCGGCGGCATAACCGCCAGTCAAATTCTTTACTCGATGATCGAAGCGACGATGCCTGCACCGACGGTGCGGCCACCTTCACGG
>NZ_DAMBKZ010000037.1:0-20818 GCF_032066345.1 Brucella sp. | reverse complement strand
GGGCTACGTGCAATCGACTGGAAACGGCGCATGGGCCGGAGCTCCTTAAGATTTGATGTTCCTGCGTAACCAACCAATAATCATATTTAGGTTAAGGCAGGCTCAAGAAGTATGGTTAACGATTTCTTTCGGCCAAATGCAAACCGGTTTTTCCGGCAGCAATTCTGTTTCTAGCCCTTGATGGCTAAATGCGGCAGAAACACGGCCCAAAGGCTAAGATTGTGGCAATTTGAGCATAATCAGCCAATCTAGAGCTCTGTTCGCTCCTAATTCGCCTGTAGCTCTGTATTGGTCGTGCAAAATAAAAGGCGCGAAACAGAAGTTTCGCGCCTTGTTAAATATCAATGCAGCTGACGGCACTATTCGAGCAGTGGCGACCAGGCCGGATCGGAACCGAAGTTCGGCGTCTGGATCTGGCGCTCGTTACGACCGGTCAGATCAATCGTGAACAGCTTTGGTCCACCAGCACCCGCAGCTTTGCGGAAGAACATCAGGACGCGACCGTTTGGAGCCCAGGTCGGACCTTCATTGTGGAAGCCAGAAGTCAGCAGACGTTCACCTGTACCATCGGTCTTCATGACACCGATCGAGAACTGGCCCTGCGACTGCTTGGTGAAGGCGATCAGATCACCGCGTGGCGACCAGACAGGGGTCGAGTAGCTGCCATCACCCGCCGAGATACGGCGTGGATTGGAGCCATCAGCGCCCATGACATAAAGCTGCGGACGGCCACCACGGTCGGACGAGAAGACGATCTGCGAACCATCAGGCGAATAAGACGCACTGGTGTCGATTGCCTGACTGCTGGTGAGACGGGTTGTCGAGCGATTACGCAGGTCCATCGTGTAGACGTTCGCACTGCCATCGTCCTGCAGCAGGCTCATTACAACTTTCTGACCATCTGGCGAGAAGCGTGGTGCAATCGACATGCCGGGGAAGTTGCCGACAAGTTCGCGCTGACCGGTTTCAAGCTGCAGCAGATAAACGCGCGGCTGACCACCAGCGAACGACATATAAGTGACTTCCTGGCGGTTCGGCGAGAAGCGTGGCGTCAGAGCAATGTCACGGCCATCGGAAAGATAGCGCACATTCGCGCCGTCCTGATCCATGATCGCAAGGCGCTTGACGCGCTTCTGTGCCGGGCCGGATTCATCGACAAACACGATACGTGTATCGAAATAGCCCTTTTCACCGGTCAGGCGCTCATAAATCGCATCGGCGATGATGTGCGCAACACGACGCCAGTTATCCGGCGTGGTGAAAAACTGTTGGCCGATCATCTGCTGACCGCCAAACGTATCCCACAGGCGGAACTCAGCCTTCAAACGGCCATCTGGCTGCTTGGTAATGCGGCCCGTCACCAGTGCCTGCGCGTTGATAACTTTCCAGTCTTCAAAACGCGGCGATGCATCGGGATTGGAAATCTTTTCGATGAACGCGCCTTTGTTGATTGGCGCAAAAAGGCCAGAGCGCTCAAGATCCGCAGCAATGACAGAAGTGATGTTCGGTCCAAGCTGATCTGCCGACAGGAAGTCGGTGATAGCAATTGGCAGTGGCTCGACCACACCCTTGTTGATGTTGATTTCCACCACCGCGCGAGCAGGCATGGTGGAAACAAGACTTGCAGCGATCACACAGGCGAAAGCCGACAAGGCTGCGCGGATCTTTGTTTTCATGATGCCTATTTTCATATCTTCTGGGACCTCTTTTGTCCTTGGCATTCAACTTGTTTGCGACCGGAAATCCGATCAGAACATTTCGCTCGGGTCGAAGTTGACGATCACTTCCGACCATGAATCATATTTGTCTGCTGGCAGATTGTATGGTGCGCAACGAGCCACAGCGCGCTTGGCGCTTTCAGCTGCCGCACGGCCCACACCGTCACCACCGCCACCAGATGTTACCTCAGGAGAACCTTGGATAGAGCCGTCCTGATTAAGACGCATCTTCACCGTCACGACCAGACCTGGAGCGTCTGCCACACCGGCAGGCACATTCCAGCACTTGGAAATCGCACCACGAAGGGCATCCATTTCATTCTGGCTCAGCTTCGAGCCGCCTGTATTCTTCTTGCCGCCCAGCGATGCCTGATCGGTCGAACGCTTTGCGCCGCCGCCCGATGCCTTCTGCTTGTTGAGGAGTGCTGCCACTTCATCAGCAATGGCGTCATTCTTCGACTGCGAAGTCTGCGAGGCGGACTGCGTAGGCTTCTTTTCTTCCGTCGGCTTGCGATCAGGCGTCTTTGCCGTCTGCGCCTGCGGAGGTTTAGGCTTTGCCTGTGGTGCCGGAACATTATCCGGCAATTTTGGAGCCGTCTGATCAGGTGCTTCCGCCTGCTTCTCGATTGCTTCCGCAACCGGATCCGGCTTCACTTCCTGCTTTTCTTCAGGCTTGGTCTGAACTTCGGTTGCAGGCACCGGTGTCGGCTGTTCCTGCGGCTTGGGTTCAGGTTTTGGATCGGGCTTCGGTTCCGGCTTTTTCACCGGCTCCGGCTGTGCTTTTGGTTCCTCAGCCGCTTCAATGGGCTTCGCCTTGTTATCAGGCTTTGGAGGCGTCTGAAGATCGACGTCGTTGTCGCCGACGTTTTGAGCATCGGGAACGACATTCGGCTTTTTCGTCGGAACAGGCGCCGACTTTTCCTTCATCGGCGCAGTCTTATCGCCCTGCTGGATCTGGGTAATCGATTCGATCGGCACGATGTCGACCGGAAACGACTCCGAATCCTGCACGTCGAAAGCCTTCGGCGAGGAGAAGGAGAAAAGCCCCAACGCGATAACGACGGTATGGAGGGCTACAGAAGATGTCAGGCCAGCCTTCATGATGGCGTCAGCTATCCTGCTCCTGGAGTGTCACAAGGCCGATATTCTTGAAACCGGCGGCGGAAATGCGAGCCATGACCTTCATGACAGTGCCGTAATCGGCAGCCTTGTCACCGCGCACGAAAATGCGCTCTTCGTAACCGGTCTTGGCAATCGCCTGAAGTTTGGCAACAACTTCATCAAGCGGAATTTCAGTTTCCTGCAGATAGATCTTGCCGTCATTGCTGACCGATACAGTGATCGGCTGCGTGTCGGCATTCATGGCTTTCGCCTGCGTATCTGGCAGATCGATAGGCACGCCAACCGTCAGAAGCGGAGCAGAGACCATGAAGATGATAAGCAGCACCAGCATCACGTCCACGAATGGCGTAACGTTGATTTCGCTCATCAATGCCTTCTTGCGGCCACGCCTGCCGCGTCCGCCCGATTGCATTCCCTGATTTCCAACTGACATGCCCATTTCAATATTCCCGAAGGCTCGATTTAGCTTTGATGCCGGAACGCTCTATTTTGTTTTCACGCTTGTCGTTATCGGAAAACCGGTTCCCACTTTTCCGCGACATGCTTTAGCTGCGCGGCGTCAGCTTCTCATCAATTTGGCGCGACAGTATGGCAGAGAACTCATCCGCAAAGCCTTCGAGCCTGCCATTGACCTTACCTGCGTCACTCGACAGCTTGTTGTAGGCAATAACTGCAGGGATAGCGGCCAGAAGACCGATAGCAGTAGCAAGCAGCGCTTCCGCGATACCCGGCGCCACGACGGCGAGATTGGTGTTTTTGGATGCCGCAATTGCCTGGAACGAGGTCATAATACCGACAACCGTACCGAACAGACCGATAAAGGGTGCCGCTGAACCGATCGTTGCGAGGAAACCGAGCCGCGATTCCAGCTTTTCGCTTTCACGCGCCAGTGCCACATCCATCGCCTTGTCGATACGCATCTGAAGTGCAATCGGAGACCGCGCACCCTTCTCAAATGACTTTTTCCACTCGCGCATGGCAGCCATGAAGATGGAGGCCATGCCCGTTGTGCGACGATCATTGAGATTGCGGTAGAGCTCTTCCAGCGATTGACCGGACCAGAAAGCCTGCTCGAAGCGATCAATTGCGCGGCGTGCGCGACCGTAAGCGACAATCTTGTCTACGATGATCGCCCAGGTCCAAACCGATGCAACGATCAGACCAAGCATAACAAGCTTAACGACCCAGCCTGCCTGCATGAACAGGCCCCAGAGGGTAATATCGGCGGCAGGGGCCGCAAGCGCAACATTTTCCATCGATCTACCGTCCTCGAATCCAAACGCCCGGCGTCATAACCGGGCGGCATCGCAAATTCTTCTAGAAACGTCCGTTTCCGAACGCCCCAACCTGCGCAGCTTTATCTAACGAGCTTTTTGCACACCCTGACGGATATGCTGACGCTCTGCGCCACAACCGCCATATCGGATTTCAACTTTAAATCCTCACAGCGCTTGTTACGGTTAATTTTGGTGAAAGGAAGGCGCTGCACTTCAACCCAGCCTCTCAACCGATTCCGTCAGCATGATTAATGGAATATTATGGTTAAGGATGCGTTATCATTTAAAGAGAAGCACCATGTACCCGTTAATTATTGCGGGCGTTTCTGAAACTATTAGAGCGCCATGCATCCTCTTGGGCACACAAAGGTCGCTCTAACACTCTATCTTTACAGCATAATTTTACCTCAAACTGATCCAAGTTTAAGGAGTTACGCTGTAGTCAGCTTTCGTGAAAGCTTCACGCCATTCATCGGGAATACGGCGGGGGTGACCTTCCTTGGTGATCATCACCGCCTCGACCTTGGCTTCTGACAGCAATCGTCCATCACAGGTGATCTTCTGCGCCATAATGACCCGTGCCCCGCGAATTTCGCTGACACGGGTTTCGATCAGGATGAGGTCGTCCATCTTTGCAGGCGATTTATAGTCGATCTCCATGCGGCGAACGACCCAGACCATTTCCTCACCAAGCGAACCTTCAGCAAGCTCGATATGGTGAACATCCTGAAGACGCAGGAAATCGGTGCGGCCGCGCTCGTAAAATTCGAGATAGCGACCGTGATAAACGAAGCCCGAGAAATCCGTATCGGCATAATAGATGCGGGCATAGAGATGATGGGTCCCGTCTTTCAGTTCGCCCGCAACCTGTGCATGATCCATAACTATTCGTCTTCCATGAAAAGGCCGAACTGCGACTGTTGTGTCACCTCAGCAGGCGCGGCCAGTCCCATATGTTGCCAGGCAAGTGCCGTCAAAACACGCCCTCGTGGGGTACGCTGCAAAAAGCCCTGCTGGATCATATAGGGTTCGATGATGTCTTCGATTGCATCTCGCGGTTCAGACAATCCCGCTGCAATTGTTTCGATACCGACCGGACCACCGCCAAAATTGCGTGCGATCATATCGAGATAACGCCGGTCGAGCTGATCAAACCCGCGATTATCGACTTCGAGACGCGACAACGCCTCATCGGCGATCTTGCGATCAATCACATCGACACCTGCGACCAGCGCGAAATCGCGCACCCGGCGCAACAAACGGCCTGCAATACGTGGTGTGCCGCGAGAACGGCGCGCCACTTCCAGCGCACCATCTGGCGAAATGCCCATCTGCATGATGCGCGCACCACGGCGCACGATATATTCAAGCTCTTCGACCGTATAGAAATTGAGCCTGACCGGAATACCGAAACGATCCCGCAAGGGCGTGGTCAGCAGCCCAAGACGGGTGGTCGCTGCAACCAGCGTAAATTTCGCAAGATCAATCTTCACCGAACGCGCCGCCGGACCTTCACCAATGATGAGATCGAGCTGAAAATCTTCCATCGCTGGATAGAGAATTTCTTCGACAGCCGGGCTCAAACGGTGAATTTCGTCGATGAACAGAACATCGCGATCTTCGAGATTGGTCAGAAGTGCTGCGAGATCACCGGCCTTGGCAATCACCGGACCAGAGGTCGAGCGGAAATTAACGCCAAGTTCTTTGGCCATGATCTGCGCAAGCGTGGTCTTTCCCAGTCCCGGAGGCCCGACAAACAGCACATGGTCCAGTGCTTCGCCGCGCACTTTTGCAGCTTCAATAAAGACTTTTAGATTAGCGCGCGCAGCCGCCTGCCCCACAAAATCATTAAGCGTTTGCGGGCGTAGGGTGCTATCGGCATCTTCAGCGCTGATATCAGCATCAATAAGAGGGTTGCGGTCGCTCATGCCAGTCCTCTCGCATGAACATTAATCCGAGACAAGTATCTCACCGCGACAGCTCCTTCAAACCAAGGCGAATGAGCTTGGCCGAATCTGCATCTTCTCCGGCTTCTCTAAGTGCTGCAGCCACCGCATTGGCCGCCTGATCGCGTGAATAGCCTAGATTGGATAGCGCTGAAACCGCATCGCTCACTGGTGCGGAAGCCGCACCCGCGCCGATTTCCTGCTTAAGCCCGATGGTGCCGCTGGCTTCCCCCGCGAAGGCCGGTGCCTTGTTCTTCAACTCGGTAACTATACGTTCGGCCACCTTCTTGCCAACGCCCGGCGCACGCGACACCATATTGATATCGCGCAAAGCAATCGCATTGGCGAGTTCCGGCACCGTCAATGTACCCAGAACGGCAAGTGCCACCTTGGCACCAACGCCCTGCACATTCTGCAACAGGCGGAACCATTCGCGCTCAAGCTGCGATGCGAAACCATAAAGGCGGATCATGTCCTCGCGCACATAGGTCTCGATAAACAGAACAGCCGCTTCCCCTGCCCCGCCAAGATTACCAAGCGTACGGGCCGAACAAAAAGCAACATAGCCAACGCCATGCACGTCGATAACGGCATGATCCTCAGCGATTTCATCGATCACGCCCTTGAGCTTGCCGATCATTTGATACCTATCCTGCTACAAGCGCATCTCGAAAAATGTGTAACGGTTTTCGGAACAAGATGCGCGTTAACTTAGAAGCGCCTGCAATCTGCGTGCGCTGACAATGCTCTGACGGTGATGTGCATGGCAAATGGCAATGGCGAGCGCGTCGGCAGCATCGCTCGTATCGAACGTTGCGCGCGGCATCAAAACCTTCACCATCATATGAATTTGCTGCTTTTCACCATGGCCGACACCAATGACCGCCTTCTTGACGGCGTTGGGCGCATATTCGGCAACAGGAAGCCCCGCCTGAGCAGGCGCCAGAAGTGCAATACCGCGCGCCTGACCGAGCTTGAGCGTAGCAGTTGCATCCTTGTTGACGAATGTATGTTCGACGGCGGCTTCATGCGGCATGAAGTCATGCAGGACTTTTGCGAGCCCCTCATGCAACTGGCAAAGCCGTGAAGCGAGATCCATCTCGGCATTCGACGTCACCGTGCCGGAGCCGATAAAATGCAGGGAATTTCCAAGCGATTCGACGATGCCCCAGCCGGTTCGGCGGAGCCCCGGATCAATACCAATGATGCGAATCGTTTCTTTCATAAGTGAACCCTATCCTCAGACAGGTTCACTTGACAGCATAAATGTGAACAAAAGAGAAACATGCGCGCCGGGAAGCGCACATCAAAAAAATATCAGGAAGCGCCGAAAGCGGTTTTGAGCAGTACAATCTGATCCGACACCGGATTGCCGCGTGGTGTGGTCTGCAGCGAAACGACTTCGCCATAGACATTGCGATCCATGCGGCGCACGCGTGCCTGAAGTCGGATCGAACGCTCGATAAGTTCAACGAAGGCGAAAGGAAGTTCATTCCAGCCTGCCGCTACATCGCCTGCCGATGGCGTATCAAGACGAACCTTGGCCTTTTCGGATTCAACCTGCTGGCGGGACATTTCGCCATTGCGGGCAGCGCGCTGCAGCAGAAGCCATGAAGCAACCTGCATCAGGCGGGTGGTCAGGCGCATCGATTCGGCAGCGTAAAGCGTTGCGGCAACTCGCGAGAGAGTGCGCGCTTCTTCACGGCCTTCACCATCGAGGTAGCTGGCCGCTTCCTCAACCATATCCATGCCTTCACTGTAAATCGGCTTAAAGGAATCCGAGAAAACCATGCGCTCAGCGAGGCTGATCATATTGCCCGGCATCTGTCCCTGTTCGCTAATCACTGCTCTGCCACCTTACATGAACGCATCAGCGTCCATTTTGTTGCTCGCACACCTCAAATGCATGCGAATGAATTTCTTGAACCGCTGTTCGATCATGGGGAGAGCGAAGACGGAACAGCCGCTTTTAATGAGTCCACGACAAACTGCACCTTCATGCACTGTCGCGCAAGAATATGTTTAATGAAGAGTTAATATTTTTGGGAGGATTTTCAATGATGGTAAACGACTAAAGCCAGTCGCGGAAAGACCGGAGCTGGCTTTCCGATAACGATATGCGCGAAAACAAAGAGATAAGCGTGCAGCGGGCGCAATCAAACGCGTGACGCTCTGAAAACTCTGCCCGCAAGAAGAGCATAAAAAAAGAGCCGCAAAGGCGGCTCTCAGGAGTTTAACAGGGAGGCGTCAAACAGAGTGGCTAAACCACTCGGTAAGAATCCAGCCGAACTGGATGTAAACCATTTAACGCCGTTAAGATTAATGAAGCGTTAATTTTGGGCTCAAGCTGTGGAAGTTTCCGCGCCCTGTCAGCAAGCCCAAATAAAAAAGCCGCCCGAAGGCGGCTTTTAAAAATTACTCGATCATACCCGTTGCAAAGCAGGTTTCGGGTTTGATGCGGCCGGAACCTTGGTGCCTTCGGCGGTTGCAGGCTTTGCCGCTGGCTTCTTGCCCCAACCGATCGTTGGCAGCCACTCAAGATAATAAGCCAGTGCGAACTGCATCACCACGCCCGTTGCAATCAACAGCGCATCATATGGCAGACCACCCGGATTAACGAGCTTCATCACCTGTGCGACCATTGCCAGCAGCGTACCCGCAATGAAGACCGGGAGCGAATGCTTACCCAGAATGGCAAGCGGATTATCAGAAGACGTGCGCGCAATACTGTTTAACGTCGGCACAACCGCGATCAGATAAGCCATCGCCAGCACATGCAGTAGACGCGGAGCTGAAAGGAAGGTTTTGTCAAAGCCGGTCAGGACCGCAGGCATTCCCATCGAGGCATCAATGCCCCAGAGCGGAATACGAACCCAGGCCAGCGACAGAACCAGATAACCGACAGCAACTGCAATCAGCGCAGGATGTGCCGGGATTTTATCACCGCGACGCACATACATGACACCGGCAATACCGATCGCAAACAGGAACTGCCAGGACAGTGGGTTCAGGAACCAGACGCCGCCAGTCGGGTAGTTGATCGGTGCAACGCCATAAAGACCCGACAGAAGCCAGACTGTACCCGACACGGCAACCATCAGAGAAAGGCTGATGCGTGCAAGGAGCAGCAGCAGTGGCGTCATCAGAAGCATGACGGCATACATCGACAGAATATTGTTGTAGCCGAGCTGATGTCCAAGCGTGACCAGACCAAGCAGAGCTTCAACCGGCTGCTTGACCAGCGGGCCGATATTGATCTGCGTGAGCAGCTCACGATGCTTGAGGAAAATGGCGGCGGCAGCAAAAATACCGATCGTCGCAAGCGTCGTCATGATGTGCGCAGTATAAAGCACACAGGCGCGACGCCACATTTTCAAGGTCAGCACGAGACGATTACCCGGCGCAAACTTGCCGCCATAGGCCAAAGCCACCGCCATGCCTGAAATCAGAACAAAAGCTTCAGCGGAATCAGAGAAGCCGAGATTCTTGTGCGTGAAGTGCTCGAAAATCGTTCCGGGTACATGATTGATGAAAATCGTAAGCAGTGCCAGCGCGCGGAACACGTCGATACGTGTATCGCGAACCTTTGGCACTATTTTCGCCGTTTCACTCGTCATTTCGCCTGCCTGCCGTTTGTTTTTCCGTCTGCAATAGCGCAGCACTCATTGCCGCCTATATAGCTGGTAATTCGGGCGGAACCCGGTTGGTTCCAATCAACTTTCGTTCCAGTGGATAACATAATGCCAGAACACGACCTTCCGGCCCTTCAACGAAGGCGTGCTAATGCAAAAGGACTGTTCAACGAAGTCCTCTTACTTTATGCCCGAATTCCATCAACATCTTTCGCTAGGTTTGGTTTATGAACACGCCCAATACTTCACAGGAAAATGAACGCTGCCGCCTCTTGCTGGTCGCACCACCGCTTGCCGATGGTGATGCGCTGGCAAAGCTTTTGTCTGCAGCGCTCTCAGGTGGCGATGTTGCGAGCGTGATTCTCGACGGTGGCGATCTGGATGAAGCCGCTTTTCAGGCATCAGCCCAGAAAGCCGTTTCCGTCATTCAGGAAAATGGTGCGGCGGCTATCATTCTCAATGACACCCGCATTGCAGGTCGCGTCGGTGCCGACGGCATACATATCGAAGGCAAAGCCAGTGAACTTGCTGAAGCCATCGAAAAGCACACGCCAAAATTTATCGTTGGCACGGGCAATCTTCGTGATCGTCACGGCGCGATGGAGATCGGCGAACTGCAGCCTGATTATGTTTTCTTTGGCAAAATTGGCGCAGACAATAAGCCCGATGCTCATCCTCGCAATCTTGCGCTGGCTGAATGGTGGGCTGAAATGGTCGAAATTCCAAGTATTGCACAGGCCGGCAATACGATTGAAAGTGTCGTTGAAGCAGCACAAACCGGCGCTGATTTCGTGGCCCTCGGCCGTGCAGTCTTCGAGGCCGAAGATCCTGCAAAGGCTGTCGCTGAAGCCAACAGGCTTCTCGATGAAAATGCACCCCGCTTTGAAAATTAAATCCGCCAAGGTTTTGTACGCCCCCATGAAGAGCAGAATTCTTCTCGCTACGGCTTTGATCTTTGTTGCATCTGCCCCCGCTGCAATGGCTGCGGGTGAACCGACAGGCGCACAAACAAACCATGACAGCAAGGGCGACAAGCCTGCGGAAAAGCCCAAAATGCTGCCGCAACCGGCATCAACCAGAACGCTTCCGGCGATCGATCCAAGCCGGTTTGGCGATAAGCCTGCGGATGAGGCTTTCGGTGCGTATCAGCGTGGGCTTTACCTGACTGCATTCAACCTCGCCAAACCGCAGGCTGAAAAAGGCGACCCAGCATCACAAACGCTGATCGCAGAGATTTATGCGCGTGGTCTCGGTGTACCTGCCGATCAGAAGCAAGCCGCTGAATGGTATGCGAAAGCAGCTGCGCAAGGCGTTAATGAAGCGCAGTTCCGTTATGCGGCCTTGCTTCTTCAGGGCAAATACATTGCGAAGAATACAGCCAAGGCCACAGAGCTGATGCAGAAGGCTGCCGAAGGTGGCAATGCCATGGCGCAGTTCAATTATGGGCAAATGCTGCTCATGAAAACACCGGGTAAAGCTGGTCTTGATCAGGCATTCCCGTGGTTTGAAAAAGCGGCTGATGCCAAGCTTGCCGATGGCGAATATGCGATCAGCCAGATTTACGCCAACGGCACCGACAAGATTGCACGCGACGAACCAAAAGCGCGTGAATATCTGCTGCGCGCCGCGCGCAAAGGCTATGATACAGCGCAATTCGATCTTGGCCGCTGGCTGATCGAAGGGCGTGGTGGCGACCGCAATTACGAGCAGGGCTTTGGCTGGATGCAGATTGCTGCGCAACGCGGAATGGTGATGGCGCAGGCATGGCTTGCCCGCCTTTATCGCGATGGCATTGGCACGGATGGCGATCTTGTTAAGTCAGCGGCCTGGTACATCATTGCTCAGAGAGCCGGTTTCCGCTCGCCGGATTTGAATGACATGATGGATGGTCTTGCAGACGACCAGCTCAAACAAGCAATCCAGACAGCAAACGACCTGCGGGTTCGATAATAACAGCCTTCAACAAAGCCTATAAATCCCAAAGCGCGCACCTATAGCATAAAGTGTTGAGCGGCCTTTGTGCGTCCAAGAGGGCGCACAGCGCTCTAAATGAACGCGCTTTTTATTTGCGGCTTTGGCCGAAGCCTTATACAAAAACTCCATGAGCATGGCTCATGGAGTTTTGGTTAAGCCCGAGTAGCGATTGAACTTTTTTCAAGGCGTGATGCGTTAGCATCTTGAGCCGCCTTGGTATTACTGGCTTTCGTAAGCCTTTTTGCTCGCATCATAAACATAGGTCGTCGCATCATCAGCGCCGAGCTCACGCGTCTCGCCCGGAGCAGAGATCGTCGTACCCGTAAAATTTACCACCAGCTTGGGCATATCCGACTTTTCATCCGGAGCAAAAGCCACCTCGCCCTGGCTCGACACACAGGGCATCACTTCGCCGTCAGAGCAGGCAGCGCCATTATCTTCACCCGCCAACAGATAGCCGACATGGGTCCATGATTTGTTGAAGGCGAATATGTCAAAGCCATTGTAGGACGAACCGTTATCGAAACCGGCAATAGGAACGGCCAACACAATTTTCCCTGACGGCGTGCGATATTCTGCAACCTTGCGGTTCGTATCGACTTCGTCGGGTTTCTCGTAAGAGCCCATCGAACCGATATCACGCGCAGCATGGGCAAGCGTCCATGATCCATCCACCAGCACAAAGGTTGCTTCCGAGAGACTGACCTGAGCCTCCGGGCCGGCCTCTCCGCCCTCAGCCCCCTCTTTTTGCACGGGCGTTTCCCATGCAAAGCCGGTGAAATATTGCTTTCCTTCCAGCTCAAACTGATGACCCAGCCAATAGGTCGCCGTTACTCCTTTTCCAACATCGTAGGAATCAGAGCCGTTACCATCTACCTTGTAGATTGCTTGCAGAACTGCCCCCGCATCAGGTGCGGCGGCGGCGGCATCATGCTGGTGAGCATTAACAGCTGGAGATGCGGCTGAAGCGATGGTTGGAACACAAACAGCTGCGATAGTCGAGAGCAGCAGGCCTGCTGCGGCTGAGTGGAAAAACTTTTGACGGATGCCGGGGATTGCCTTCGCTGCGGTTTTCATAACTCTCTCCAGAAATTCTTGAGCATTATCGAACCGGAAGAAAACACGGAGCGATAAGATTGCGCCTCGGGTATAAAGTCGTGAACATACTCGAATGAGAGGTCTCACACAGAAAATCCTAGAGCGTCCTGCGCCCTTTTCGGCGCACAAAGATCGCTCTAACACTCTATACGTTCAGCATAATTCTACCTCAAACGAATTCAAGCTTGAGGAATTGTGCTGTAGTCGGACATAGGGCAGATTTTTCTGTCAGACCACAAGAAATTGCGATTAAGCTGAGCTGGCTCTGCAAAGCTGTTTCCGATGTTCCGCATCTTCAGACAGAAAAATTTATGCCTGAGATGATGCCTTACACGCCAAATTTCGCATTCAATGATACCGAGAATGAGCTCTCAGGCTTGCACAAAGCGCCATTTTATGGTCTTGGAAACCCGATTATCGTGGTTCGAGTTAAAAGATGGACGCAATCCCCCAATTTAACGTGGGCGATTGCCTTTCTGTCGTGATGCGCCGGGCCGCAACAGTTTTCACTTTTTATTCCCGGATTAAGCTCATGAAGATCAATGGTAACGAAATCCGCCCAGGCAATGTCATCGAGCATGATGGCGGTCTGTGGGCTGCGGTTAAGACCAATGCGGTCAAGCCAGGTAAAGGCGGCGCCTACAATCAGGTCGAACTGAAGAACCTCATCACCGGCACCAAGCTCAACGAACGTTTCCGCGCTGCAGAAACCGTTGAACGCGTTCGTCTGGAGCAGAAGGACTTCTCGTTCCTCTATGAACAGGGTGAAGCTCTGGTATTCATGGATACAGAATCCTACGAACAGCTCGAACTGCTCAAGGATTTCGTTGGCGACCGCGCAGCCTTCCTTCAGGACGGCATGATGGTCACGGTCGAACTTTACGAAGAAAAGCCAATCGGCATCCGTCTTCCAGAACAGGTTACGCTTGCAATCGTTGAAGCTGACCCGGTCGTCAAGGGCCAGACCGCTGCTTCTTCCTACAAGCCAGCGATCCTCGAAAACGGCATCCGCATCCTCGTTCCACCATTCATTGAATCGGGTGAACGCGTGATCGTTGACACCAGCGAACTGACCTACATCAGCCGCGCATAATCCACTTATCCAAAATTCAGCGGCGCCTGCTTGTCTGGCGCCGCAGTCCGGCCTCTCCATGAGACCGTGACAGTTCTTTCTCAGATTGCTCAGTTTTGAGTGCCATTCGATCTGATCCGATCAGATCGGCGCTCTCAGGTTTATAAACGCGCATCTTTTCCGAAAACCGGCTCACAGGTTTCGGGATGCGCTTCTAAAAAGGATGATCAGATGGCGCGTTCAGCCCTTCTCAATGTAATGGTTCAGGCCGCTATGAAGGCCGGACGTGGCCTTGCGCGCGATTTCGGCGAAGTGCAGAACCTTCAGGTCTCTCTCAAAGGTCCAGGCGATTACGTCAGCCAGGCCGACCGCAAAGCGGAAAAAGTCATCTACACCGAACTGAGCCGCGCCCGCCCGGATTTTGGCTTCCTGATGGAAGAATCGGGTGAGGTTGAATCCAAGGACGGACAGCATCGCTGGCTGATCGATCCACTGGATGGCACCACCAACTTCCTCCATGGTATTCCAGTTTTTGCAGTCTCCATCGCTCTTGAGCGTCAGGGACAGATCGTTGCTGGCGTTATCTACAATCCGGCAATGGACGAACTTTATACCGCTGAACGTGGCGGTGGCGCATTCCTCAATGATCGCCGTCTGCGCGTTGCAGCCCGTAACAAACTCGTCGATTGCGTTATCGGCACCGGGATCCCGCATCTGGGTCGCCCCGGCCACGGCCATTACCTCGTCGAACTGCGCAACGTCATGGGTGAAACCGCCGGCATTCGCCGTATGGGTGCGGTTGCTCTCGATCTCGCTTATGTTGCTGCTGGTCGTCTCGACGGCTTCTGGGAAGACGGTATGCACCCTTGGGATCTCGGCGCAGGCATGTTGATGATCCGCGAAGCCGGTGGCTTTGTATCCGACAAAAAGGGCGGCCAGGACATTTTCGGCACCAAGACCATCGTTGCTGGCAATGAAATCATTCAGAAGGCATTGCTCAAGACGGTCAACAAGCCGATTTGAGAAGCTTCGTAACGCTGTTGATCCGGTTTTATTTGCATCTGGATCAACTTTTGAAGAATCGACGAGAAGGCCGATCCAGTAATGGACCGGCCTTCTCTATTTAATTTAAAGCTTTAGTATCAATAAAGCGATTACCACTGACCGAGAAATTTACCTACAGCCTCAAGTATATTTCCAAGAATATTCCACCAATGCATGGCAGCCCCCTCAAATAAAGTTGAATTTACAATTTAAAATTATCAAATTTCTGAAATATAAAAATAACAATATTTAAAATAATTCATATTAACAATTATAAACAATAAAATCAGCCGATCCTAAAATAGGATATGGCAGCGCGAACAAATAATACCGCTCATTTACGAGTTTATGCTCTGTCGCAGTTCAGGCAATAATCTTCATAAAGCTGTGCAATTTTCTCGTTTCAGGTGATTCCGCTTCGCTAACGAATGAAGTAGGATTCTGTCCGAACACCCGACCATGGAGCAGGACGCATGAGCGATTTGAGACTTTCACGGGAACGCCTTGACGATGCACGGGACTATGATCCTTACCGCCTGAGCAGCCCGAGAATTGTCATTCTCTCCATGGTAATCTTTCTCATCATCGTCGCATTTCTGGCGGCAGTCCTGATGCGGCAGATCCATACATTCTTCGTCACCAATCCGGGTCTTAACGGCCTGATCTTCGGCGTGCTGCTCGTCGGCATCCTGCTTGCCTTCGGGCAGGTGCTGCGGCTGCTTCCGGAAATCCGCTGGGTCAATTCGTTCCGCGATGGCGAACGCGACGGCACCACCCGCCCGCCCGTGCTCCTTGCACCCATGCGAGCCTTGATCGGTCGCAGACAGTCGATGGCACTAACAACCACATCGACCCGATCCATACTCGATTCGATTGCCACGCGCCTTGATGAAAGCCGCGATATTTCGCGCTATCTCATCGGCCTTCTGGTCTTTCTCGGCCTGCTTGGCACCTTCTGGGGCTTGCTTGAAACGGTTGGCTCCATCGGACAGACCATCCAGTCGCTCGATCCAAGCTCGGGCAGCACAACAGATGTGCTCGATTCGCTCAAAGCAGGGCTTCAGGCACCACTTTCGGGCATGGGCACGGCTTTCTCCTCCTCGCTGTTTGGTCTTTCGGGATCGCTGATTCTCGGCTTCCTCGATCTTCAGGCTGGCCGCGCGCAAAACCGCTTCTATACCGAGCTTGAAAACTGGCTTTCCTCGGTCACAGACCTCGGCTCCGATCTCAGCACCGACGAAAGTCTCAATGGCGTCCGCAACCTCGCTGAGCGCGTACAAAACCTGCAAGGCGGTGACGCATCGAGCCAGCGCACATCAGCTGCTCTCGCCAACCTCGCCGAAGGCATTCAGGGGCTGGTTAAGAGTATGCGCAGCGAACAGCAGATGATGCGCGACTGGGTCGAGAAACAGGCAGATGAGCAAAAAGCCATCCGCGAAACGCTCGACCGTCTGAACAAGGCGATTGGCGCAAAATCCTCTGGCGAACGTCCGAACGACCGCACACGGCCGGAGTAAGCACAATGGCTCTAGCCCGCAACCGCCGCCCGCAGCGTCATGTCGATTACTGGCCCGGCTTCGTCGATGCACTGACGACATTGCTGCTCGCCATTATGTTTCTGCTCACAGTCTTCGTGCTGGGGCAGTTTCTGCTGAGCCGCGATGTAGACACCAAAGACAGCGCTCTGGCACGTCTCAACAGCCAGATACAGGAACTCACACAGCTTCTATCGCTTGAGAAAAGCAATTCGCAGGACATGCAGGACACGATTGCCAATCTGCAAGCCTCGTTGTCAGGAGCGGAGAGCGAACGCTCGCGTCTGCAAGCCCTTCTCAATGAAGGCAGCGGCGCGGGTGCTGCCGCCGAAAAACGCGCAGGTGAACTGAGCCAAAGCCTTGATGCCGAAAAGCAGGTCAGTGCGCAGGCGCTCTCGCAGGTCGAATTGCTGAACCAGCAGATTTCAGCGCTGCGCCGCCAGATTGCAGCTCTTGAAGATGCGCTCAATGCCTCCGAATCGCGTGATCGCGAATCGAATGCCAAGATCGCTGACCTCGGTCGTCGTCTTAATGTGGCGCTCGCACAGCGGGTGCAGGAACTCAACCGCTACCGTTCCGACTTCTTTGGCCGCCTGCGTGCGATCCTGTCCGACAAGGAAAATATCCGCATTGTCGGCGACCGTTTCGTGTTCCAGTCGGAAGTGCTTTTCCCAACGGGCTCTTCCGATCTCAATCCTGCCGGTCAGGAAGAGATGAAGAAGCTCGCTGATGCGGTCATCACGCTCAACCAGGAAATTCCAGATGACATCAACTGGGTTCTGCGTGTGGATGGACATACCGACAATGTGCCGCTGGCAGGCACGGGTCGCTTCCGCGACAACTGGGAGCTTTCGTCAGCACGCGCAACGGCAGTGGTCAAATATCTGATCGCCAATGGCGTACCAGCTAACCGTCTGGTTGCAGCAGGTTTTGGCGAGTATCAGCCGCTCGATAGTTCCGATGCACCCGATGCCCGCGCAAGAAACCGCCGCATCGAGCTGAAGCTGACGGAGAGATAAACTAAAATTTTAGCATTTCCAGAAAAAGTGCGAAGCGGCTTTGCGTCGGATAATGCGTAAAAACAAGAAGTTACAGCGGTTCCGACGATTTTTTCTTAACTGGAATCGCTGTAAGGGGGCCATGAGCCCCCATTTTTATTTACCGAAAACGCCTGCGCCTGCTTCAAATTGCAGCTTGGCGAGGCGGGCATAAATGCCGCCCTTCTCAACCAGCGTCTGATGCGTACCCTCTTCAACAATCTGGCCCTTGTCGAGAACCAGAATGCGGTCGGCTTTCAGAACCGTTGCCAAGCGATGCGCCACAACGAGCGTCGTGCGATTATCCATGAGGCTATCAAGCGCCTTTTGCACCAGCATTTCACTTTCTGCATCAAGCGCCGAGGTGGCTTCATCCAGCAGCAGAACGGGTGCCGCACGCAGGATCGCACGCGCAATGGCAATGCGCTGGCGCTGACCGCCTGAAAGCGTAACGCCGCGTTCGCCGACTTCCGTGTTATAGCCCTTGTCCAGCGCCATAATGAAGTCATGCGCGAGTGCTGCCCTTGCTGCAGCCTCGATTTCAGCATCGCTTGCACCGGGTTTACCGAAGCCGATATTCTCGCGAATGCTGGTGGCAAAGATCGCAACATCCTGTGGCACCACGGCAATGCGTTCACGCACCTTGGCAGGGTCGGCTTCAGGCAACGCCACACCATCCATCAGCACACGACCGGATTGCGGATCGTAATAGCGCATCACCAGCGAGAAAATCGTGGTTTTGCCGGCACCGGACGGGCCGACAATCGCAACCGTCTCACCGGGCTTTACAGTGAAGCTGACACCATTCAGCGACGGTGCGTCCGGGCGCGTTGGATAGGAGAAATGCACCTGATCTAAGCTGATCTCGCCACGCGGCGGTTGTGGCAAGTCAACAGGATTTACCGGGGCGGAAATGCCGGGGTTTTCATCGAGAATTTCTGCAAGCCGTTCGGTGGCACCCGCGGCCTGCGCAAGTTCACCGCCCACTTCCGAAAGCGCGCCAAAAGCGCTGGCTGCAAAGACTGCATAAAGAACGAACTGGCCCAGCGTTCCTGCTGTCATTGTGCCGGAAAGCACATCACGCGAGCCGAACCAGAGCACGGCAACCACGCTGGAGAAGATCAGGAAAATTGCAAAGCCTGTCAGAATGGCGCGTGCTTTGATGGAGGAACGTGCCGCCTGATAGGCCTTCTCGACGGCATTGGCAAAACGCCCCACCACCATATTTTCGTTGGTGAAGGCCTGCAGCGTGCGCATCGCCCCGATCTGCTCACTGGCATAGGCATTGGCATGTGCCAGCATATCCTGCGTCATGCGTGAGCGACGACGCACAGAACGACCAAAAGCGATCAACGGAATCACGATCAGCGGAATAGCCGCAATCACAAGTGCGGAAAGCTTGGGGCTGGTGACAACCATCATGATGAGCGCGCCAATACCCAGAATCACATTGCGCAGCGCTACAGAGGCCGTAGCCCCTACAACCGACTTGATCTGCGTGGTATCGACCGAAAGACGCGAGACGATCTCGCCCGACTGCGACCGATCAAAGAATTCCGGCGACAGGCTGGTCACATGGGAAAAGACAGCATTGCGCAGATCTGCCACCACGCGCTCGCCCAGCGATATGACGAAGAAATAGCGCAGGCCCGATGCGAGCGCCAGAACCAGCGCCAGCGCCACCAGCATACCGAAATAGTTATTGACGAAGACCGCATTGGCGCCGGTGAAGCCATGATCGATCATACGGCGTACGGCAACCGGGACAGCAAGAGTCGTCACAGCAGCAAGAACCAGCGAGAACAGCGCTCCAATAACCAGAGGCTTGTAGCGCGAGAGGAAAGGAAGCATCCGCCTCAGTGGCTTCAATGAACGGCGCTTACGCCCTTCCTTAGCACCCTCCCCAGCCCCCTCTTGGGCATTCAATTCTGGATTCATGCGAATTTGACTGTCTCTGCTGGCCATTCTTGAGATTGCGCCCTTGTTATTAGCGTGCGCCTGATGTATAGGCTCGCCAACCCTTTTGGAAGCCGTTGCCGTCGGTAACGGGTCTTCATATCTGCCATTGGGCGAAAGTGCCGCAGTTTTAAACAAGAAACTGGGATTTTCACCCCAGACTTTCAGGATTGAGAAGATGAAAGCCAGCATCCATCCCGACTACCACACCATCAAGGTCGTGATGACCGATGGCACTGAATACATGACCCGCTCGACCTGGGGCAAGGAAGGCGATACGATGAACCTCGATATCGATCCTACCACGCACCCAGCTTGGACCGGTGGTTCGCAGACCCTGCTCGATCGCGGCGGTCGCGTAACGAAGTTCAAAAACCGTTTCGGCAATCTCGGTATCTAATACTGACATTGATGAACTTACGAAAAACCTCGCTTCGGCGAGGTTTTTTGTTGCCTGCCTCTCTGCGCAAAAGGGCGCTATAATCGCGCTCTGCAGCTTGCCATCCAAAAATGGAAACCAATTTTGGGCAACGACATGCGTAAAAAAACAGATAGAGCGGCTCCAACGATTCGGCCTTAACTGGAACCGCTCTAAATGCGAAATGCTCTAATACCAAAACCCCATGAGTATGACTCATGGAGTTTTGGTTAAGCCCGAGTGGCGATTGAACTTTTTCAAGGCGTGATGCGTCAGCATCTTCACGCCTTGGTATAACGGCTGGAGGTCGGCAAAATGAAGCGAGCAATGTCTGGCATATTGATCGCCGGAAGTTCGCATGTCGGGAAATCGACATTTGCCGCGCGACTGACAAAAGCCCTCGGGTGGAGCCTGATTTCAACGGATAGTCTTGCCCGGCACCCCGGGCGCCCCTGGCCTACCGTCCGCCCCGCCGTCGCCGAGTTTTATTCAAGCCTTTCACCTGAAACCATTCATTGGTTTCTAAAGGTGCATCATGAAAACATATGGCCTCTCATTCGAGAGAAAATCGAGGGGCACATCCATGAAGGGCGACAATTCATCTGCGAAGGGTCGGCGTTGCGTCCAGAATATCTGGCGACATTGAACACCGCTTCAACCGAATGCGTCTGCCTTTATGCCGACGATGATTTTTTGCTCAGCAGAATGCGCAGCGAGGCAGGTTACGATCACGTTGATAGCAGCCTTCGGTACATCATCGATAAGTTTATCGAGCGCTCACTCCGGGACAATTCAGAACTGAAGGCATCTGCGCTAAGCAATCAAATAAGATTGGTGAATGCGGCAGATATGATGGAACTGAACCAGTTCTACGAGCAGTTATTGCAACAGGCATCCAATAACTCCGAGAAATAAAAAACTCCCGGACAAGCCGGGAGTTTTCGTAATCGGAACTGAAGCCTAAACTCAGGCGCTCAGCTTTTCCATCA
>NZ_DAMBKZ010000036.1:0-22412 GCF_032066345.1 Brucella sp. | reverse complement strand
TAAATAGGGGCTGGAGAAGGACAGCCATCCTCATGTGATTTCTAAAGTGGTGTGAAGCAGACGTTTGTGTGTCCGGCGCCCACAAAACCAAGGCGCTGAGCCGCTCCCTTGGAAAGATCGAGAACGCGCCCCTTAATGAACGGACCGCGATCATTGATACGGACGACAAGCGACTTGCCGTTTCTCTGGTTGGTCACTTTTACCTTGGTGCCAAGCGGCAGTGTTTTGTGAGCCGCGGTCAGACCAGCTGGGTTCATGCGTTCGCCCGATGCCGTGCGGGAGGTGAGTGCATACCAGGAAGCGCCGCCACAGCGCGCAGCCTGAGCTTCCATTGCGGTGATCGAGAAAAGACCTGTGGTCGCAACGGCGAGCATAGCCATACGGATTTTGAAGTTCATACTGATTCCAAGAGTCGTTTCGAAGTGCCTTCACAGTCTTGACTGAGAAAGGCCGACGGGAACTGGAATCTAAATGTGGCGATGGCGTGATATTATTGAGAGTATTATGAGGTAATTGATTCAGAAGATTGTGCGGAAAATGATCCTATACTATGCGTTGTTTATTTGATGATTCAAGAAAAACTCAGGAATATTTTGAATTGAATCGCGTTGTTTCTGTAAAGTCGCTTACGATTCGTTAAGATTCGACCGCCTGCTTCGCGGAGCCATGTTTTCAAGCGCCGGATTCAAGAAAAGCTGCTTTGGCTGAGAGGGGTATTTAGCCGCGACAATACAATTTTTATTTGTATTCCTAGTTTTCGATCCATCACCGCAAGATGACAAAATCTGGCCTTTTATGGGTAAAATACAACCAATGGGTGTTGTCTGGCCGGTAAAGTTTACCACAACATCTGTAACTTTTGTTGAAATCCGGCGCGATGACACAGTTTTGACCGCTGGCCAGATGCATTCAAAAGCCAAAATCCTGCTATAAGCGCTCAGCTTCAGAATGGAATATGATGCAGGATAATTCGCAAAAGGACGATCAGGACACCGCGCGCCCCGCCGTCTCGGCTGGCAAGCGCGTTGTCTATCTATGCCTTGGCTTTCTCATGCTGGCACTTGGCATCATTGGTGCCATTCTGCCGGTGATGCCAACCACCATTTTCATCATCCTTGCGGCATGGTTTTTTGCGCGTTCGTCACCGAAATTCGAGGCGCGTCTGCTGGCCGACCCGCGTTTTGGCCCGATGATCATCAAATGGCGTGATCGTGGAGCCATTCCACCAAGGGCAAAACTTTATGCATGTCTTGGTATGACATTTGGCTACGGCATGTTCTGGTGGGGCGCACAGCCTGGCCCCTTGCTTGCCGTTTCAGTTACGGTTTTCATGCTTGGTTCTGCGGCTTATGTCCTGTCGCGCCCGAGCGAATAGCGACAATATCAGAAGGGGGAGTTTCTGATGCCTTTGCCCATCATCAATCCGCTTATCGATAAGCTCTCTGCGCCACCCATCCCAGCCGTTCAGGCGTGGGCGCGTGAATATGATGGCGCGCATGGACCTCTGATCGATCTGTCGCAAGCCGTACCCGGTTACCCACCGCATCCTGATATGCTGCGCTTTCTCGGCGAAGCTGCAAGCTCGGTCGCTTACGCGGGCTATGGTCCGATTGAGGGAGAAACCGTTCTGCGGGAAGCCTATGCGCGGCATGTCGGCAATCTTTATGGCGCGGAGATCAAGGCTAACAATGTTCATATAACGTCGGGCTGCAATCAGGCGTTCATTGCGGCAATCATGTGCGTTGCTCAAAGCGGAGACACGGTTCTCGCCACCGATCCATTCTATTTCAATCACCAGTCATCGTTGGAAATGCTGGGAATTCGCTCGGAAACGATGCTCTGCCGCGCCGAAAATGGCTTCGTGCCGGATATAGAAGATGTGCGGGCCGCATTGCATAAAGGCGTGCGTGCGCTGGTGTTGGTTTCTCCCAACAATCCAACCGGTGCAATTTATCCGCCGCAATTACTGACTCAAATCTATGCGGCCTGCCGTGACAATGGAACATGGCTCCTGCTGGATGAAACCTATCGCGATTTTCTCAGTGACGCTGATCAGGCGCCCCATGATCTCTTTAAAGAAGTCGATTGGCCCTCGCATTTGATCCAGCTTTATAGCTTCTCGAAATCCTTCTGCATTCCCGGTCACAGGCTAGGCGCAATCGTAGCGGGTGCTGACATGGTGGCGAATGTTGCCAAGGTCATGGACAATCTGCAGATCTGTGCAACCCGCGCGCCACAGATTGCGGTCAGTCGGGCTATCGAGCCGCTAAAGTCTTGGCGTGATGACAATCGCAAGGAGATTGCACGACGGGCAGAGGCTTTACGTGTCTCGATGAGTAATGTCGCCGGTTGGCATGTTGAGGCGGTGGGTGCCTATTTCGCTTTTGTGCGGCATCCTTATGACGGTTCATCTTCTGTCGCGGTTGCCGAGAGGCTTGCCAAAACGACTGGCATCATTACCTTGCCCGGCAGCTTCTTTGGTGAAAGCCAGGATGCTTTCCTGCGCTTTGCTTTCGCCAATGTCGATGTCGCAGGCATTGAGGCGACTGCTGCACGATTGTCATGTTTTAAAATGTGAAGCAGCAGGCCCGCGTGGAAAACCCCACAAAACCGCGGGCAAAGGCGATTGATACAAAGCTGTTACACTACTGTCATATGACTGTTATATAGAGCGCGTAGACGGCTGGTGACGCTTTCACGTCATGTGTCTTTTACAACAGGGGCTGGTGCTCATGAACAAGATGATTTCCTCGACCGCAGCGCTCGCAATTGCTGCAGTATTGTCGGTTTCCGCTGCGAATGCGCGCGATCAGATTCAGGTTTCCGGTTCCTCGACCGTTCTGCCTTATGCCAAGATCGTTGCTGAAACCTTTGGCGAAACCTATCCTAACTTCAAGACGCCGGTCATTGAATCGGGCGGCTCTGGCGCAGGCATCAAAGAATTCTGTAAGGGTGTCGGTGAAAACACCATCGATATCGCCAATGCATCGCGCGCCATGAAGGGCACCGAACTCAAGTCCTGCATCGACGCTGGCGTCAAGGAAGTTCAGGAAGTTCGTTTCGGTTATGACGGCATCGTCTTCGCAACCGACGCAAACGGCCCAGACTGGAAGCTCGCTCCAGTTGATGTTTACAAGGCACTTGCTGCCAAGCTCGTCGTAGACGGCAAGCTCGTAGACAATCCAAACACCAAGTGGAATCAGGTCAATGCAGACCTGCCGGATTGGGACATCACCGCTTATATTCCTGGCGAAAAGCACGGCACCCGTGAAGTTTTTGAAGAAAAGCTTCTTGCTGACGGCTGCAAGGAATCGGGCGCTCTCGACGAAATCAAGAAGACTGGCCTCGACGACAAGGCTTCGGCTGCTGCCTGTATCGCTGTTCGTAAGGACGGTAAGGCTGTCGACATCGATGGCGATTACAGCGAAACGCTGGCTCGCATCGACTCCAACAAGCAGGGCGTTGGCGTTTTCGGTCTCTACTTCTTCGAAAACAACGCTGACAAGCTGAAGGTTGCAACCGTCAGCGGCGTCAAGCCATCGGCTGAAACTGTTGCTTCGGGCGAATATCCAGTTTCGCGCCCACTGTTCTTCTACGTGAAGAAGGCTCACCTGGGCGTTATCCCAGGCCTGAAGGAATATGTTGACTTCTTCCTGTCCGAACAGATGGTTGGTCCAGAAGGCCCGCTCGCTGAATACGGTCTGGTTCCAGCGCCAGATGCCGAGCGTGAAGCTCAGCGTACTGCCTTCACTGAAGGCAAGGTAATGGAAGCTAAGTAAGCTTTGATCTGTGGAATGTGGGGAGAACCTCTCCCCACATTCTTCTTCTTTTGCGCATGTCGTTTAGGACGAGCGCATTCGCATGGACATTGTTGTGCTGGTTCACAGCATTTGTCTTAGTTTTGGGGCAACCGGGGAAATTGAATGTCCTTCTTTCTGGTTCTCGTCAGTGTTGTTGCAATCGGACTGATCGGCTTTTTCATTGGCCGTCAACGCGCCGTTGCACTCAATAAGGCGCAACCTGCAGCCGGATCAGGCGCAGGGGTAGAGAAAATGCATTCCCGCCCGCATTATCATGGCTGGTGGGTTTTCCTCGTTTCGGCTCTGCCCGCAATTCTGTTTCTCGCGGTTTGGGCGGTCGGTACGTCGGTTTATCTTGATCATACGGCAACCGCCCGTATGCCTGAGGCTGTTGAGGATGGCTCCTATTCAGAGCGCAGCTTGCAGCTCGGTATGATCCGCAGCCTTGCCGATGGTATCGTAAAGCTGACACCCGCCGAAATCGAAAGCTTCCCGCAGACCTATAAGGATGCGCGCGAAGTTCTCGGCTCAAAGGGCGTAGCACTTGCTACTGAAGGTCAGGACTATATGGTCCCGATCGCTCTCTTCCTTGAGCACGCCAACAAGATTTCTCACACGGTCGGCAGCGTTATTGCGCTGGTGATTGCCATAGCAGGCCTCGTTTTCGGTCTGTCGGGGATCAAACGCCGTACGCGCGCCCGTAATAATGTCGAGCGCATCGTGCTGTGGGGGCTCGTTGCCTCCTCCGGTATCGCGATCCTGACGACCATCGGCATTGTTTTCTCCGTTCTGTTCCAGACGGTTACTTTCTTTCAGTCTATCGCTCCGATGGATTTCTTCTTCGGTACGGTTTGGGACCCACGCTTTGCAGCTGCAGGTTCTGGTGGTGAAGTCGGTCAGTTTGGTCTTATCCCGCTTCTGGCCGGTACGCTCTACATTGCTTTCGTGGCCATGCTGTTTGCAGTGCCCGTCGGTCTGTTCTCCGCGATCTACATGGCCGAATATGCGTCGCCGAGAGTCCGTACCGTTGTTAAGCCGCTGCTTGAACTTCTGGCTGGTATCCCGACCATCGTTTACGGCTTCTTCGCGTTGATTACGGTAGGCCCGTTCCTGCGTGATCTCTCGGCTGCCATTGCAGGCGGTCAGGGTTTCATCATGGCGCAGAGCGTGCTGACGGCAGGTCTCGTCATGGGTGTGATGCTCATCCCGTTCGTGTCGTCGCTGTCTGATGACATCATCACATCGGTTCCGCGCTCGCTGCGTGACGGTTCGCTCGGTCTTGGTGCAACGCGTTCGGAAACGATCAAGCGTGTTGTTCTTCCCGCCGCACTTCCAGGCATCGTCGGTGCTCTTCTGATGACAGCATCGCGTGCAATCGGTGAAACGATGATTGTGGTTCTCGCAGCCGGTGTTGCAGCGCGTCTTACGGCCAATCCGTTTGAAGCTATGACCACCATTACGGTCAAGATCGTCAACCAGCTGACCGGCGACCTTGAATTCGACTCGCCGCAGACGCTTGTTGCCTTTGCGCTGGGTATCACTCTTTTCGTCCTGACGCTGATCATGAACATCTTTGCGCTCTACATCGTTCGCAAGTACCGGGAGCAGTACGAATAATGACCGATTCAACTTTCAATGCTGCTGGGAATGCCGTGGCAACACCCCAGCGCCGCGATATCGGAATCAAGCGTCGCTACGCTGCTGAACGGCGCTTCCGCCTCTATGGCATCGTTGCCATTGCGATTGGTGTGTTCTTCCTTTGCGCGCTTCTGTTCTCGGTTTTCTCGAAGGGCTACACGGCGTTCGGACAGACGACGATCTATCTGCCGGTCAAGCTTGACGAGCAGGTTATTGATCCGGGCAACAAGCGCGCGACCGATCCGAATGTGCTGATTACCGCAAACTACCCGCTTCTGGTCCGCAACGCGCTGGCTGAGAAACTGGGTGTGGCATCGACAGATCGCGCGCAATTGCGTGAGGTTGGCCGTTTCTTCTCTGACGGTGTTCGCGTTCAGCTTCGCCAGATGGTGATGGATAATCCATCGCTTATCGGGACTACGCAGACGGTTCCGGTTCTTGCTGCTGCTGATATCGACTCTGCTTATAAGGGCCAGATCGATCTGTCGGTTGCCGAGGCAAACCGTAAGGTTTCTGACCGCCAGGTCGCCTGGATGAAGACGCTGACTGGTGAAGGCATGATGAGCGAGGCTTTCAACTGGGGTCTGTTCACCAATGGTGCGTCCAGCCGTCCTGAAACCTCTGGTCTGGGTGTCGCGCTGGTCGGTTCCTTCTACATGATGCTGATTGTGTTGGTTCTTGCACTGCCTATCGGTGTCGCTGCTTCGATCTATCTTGAGGAATTTGCGAAGAAGAACCGCCTTACCGATCTGATCGAAGTCAACATCAACAATCTGGCTGCTGTGCCATCGATTGTGTTCGGTCTGCTTGGTCTTGCAGTCTTCATCAACTTCTTCAACCTGCCGCGTTCAGCCTCCATTGTTGGTGGTCTGGTGCTGACATTGATGACATTGCCAACCATCATCATCGCAACACGTTCGGCACTTCGCGCTGTACCACCATCGATCCGTGCGGCGGCTTTGGGGCTAGGTGCTTCGAAGACGCAGATGGTTTTCCATCATGTGCTGCCGCTCGCGGCACCTGGTATTCTGACCGGAACGATTATCGGTCTGGCTCAGGCTCTTGGTGAAACTGCACCGCTGCTGCTGATCGGTATGGTGGCCTTCGTTGCCAATATGCCGACAACCCCGATGGACCCTGCAACTGCTCTGCCTGTGCAGATTTTCATGTGGGCCAATGAAGCCGAGCGTGCCTTTGTAGAACGGACATCAGGCGCTATTATCGTCCTGCTCCTGTTCCTGGCAGTAATGAATATTGCAGCAATTATTCTGCGCCGCCGCTTTGAGCGCCGCTGGTAAACGGGAGAGAAATGATGAATCTCATGACTGAACGATCTCTCGAAAAAGCCGTAGGAGAAAAGATGAACACCAACGCCCCCTCCGTTAAGATGCGCGGCGACAAGGTCTGCGTGTTTTATGGCGAGAAGCAGGCTCTGTTCGAAGTCGATCTGGAAGTTCCGGAAAAGATGGTCACAGCGCTGATCGGTCCTTCGGGTTGCGGCAAGTCTACCTTCCTGCGTTCGCTTAACCGCATGAACGACACCATCGAAGGTTGTCGCATTGCGGGCAAGATCACGCTCGACAATGAAGACATCTACGATCCGAAGATCGACGTTGTTGAATTGCGCGCTCGCGTTGGCATGGTGTTCCAGAAGCCAAATCCGTTTCCGAAGTCGATCTTTGAAAACGTCGCCTATGGCCCACGTATTCACGGCCTTGCCCGCAACAAGACCGATCTCGAAGAAATCGTTGCCACCAGCTTGCAGAAGGCCAGCCTCTTTGAAGAGGTTAAGGATCGTCTGCATGATGCCGGCACCGGTCTTTCCGGTGGTCAGCAGCAGCGTCTGTGCATCGCGCGTGCTATTGCCGTCAGCCCTGAAGTGATCTTGATGGATGAGCCTTGCTCGGCACTCGATCCGATCGCGACCGCCAAGGTTGAAGAGCTGATCGACGAACTGCGCCAGAACTACACCATCGTCATCGTTACACACTCCATGCAGCAGGCCGCACGCGTTTCGCAGCGTACTGCCATGTTCCATCTGGGCAATCTGGTGGAAGTGGGTGATACGGACGTGATGTTCACGGCACCGACCGAAAAGCGCACGCAGGACTACATCACCGGTCGCTTTGGCTAATTAATTGGAACGGGAGCGGCGGCTGGTTTGAGAACAAAGCTGTTTGGCTTCCCCGCAATTTACATTGAGGTCTATTATGGCGTCTCAGCATACTGTTAGCGCTTACGACGAAGAACTGCAGTTCCTCACGCATAAGATCGCCGAGATGGGCGGTCATGCAGAGCGCATGGTCGAGCAGTCCGTTGCAGCGATTGTCAATGCCGACAATGCACTTGCCCAGCGTGTTATCTCCGACGATCTCATCCTCGATGCAAGTGAGCGCGAGATTGATGATAAGGCCGTGATGATTATCGCCAAGCGTCAGCCAATGGCTGTCGATCTGCGTGAAATCATCGGCTCGATCCGCATCTCTGCCGATCTGGAGCGCGTTGGCGATCTTGGCAAAAATATTGCCAAGCGCGTTGCTGCGGTTTCGGAATCGCGCCAGCCGGTCAAGCTCTATCGCGGCCTTGAAACCTTGGCTGAGCTGGCACTCACCCAGCTCAAAGATGTGCTCGATGCCTATGCAACGCGCTCGGTACAGCAGATCAACGTCGTTCGCGACCGCGATGACGAAATTGACTCGATGTACACTTCGCTGTTCCGCGAGTTGTTGACCTACATGATGGAAGATCCGCGCAATATTTCCGCCTGCACGCATCTTCTGTTTTGCGCAAAGAACATCGAGCGCATTGGCGATCACGCAACCAACATTGCTGAGACGGTCTATTACATCGTGACCGGTCTGCAAATGCCTGCGGAGCGCCCAAAAGAAGACCTGAGCCACGGTATCGTCGTGGACGAGGCGCGTAAATCCTAAGAACATCTGGCACCGCATTCGTGCGGTCCAGATGCCTGCATGAATATGAAAAACGCGACGGCACGCGGTCGATCGGGGGCTTGTATCTTCCGCTGCCTCAAGCGCATCCCAAAAAGTGCGAAGCGATTTTGGGAAGTATATGCGATAAAAACAAGTGCTTAGAGCATGATCCAATTTAGTCGGATCACAGGCGCTCTAAATTTTGGATAGGAAATACTGGATGTCACAGGCACCCAAGATTGCTGTGGTTGAAGACGAAGAAGCCCTGAGTGTACTCCTGCGTTATAATCTCGAAGCCGAGGGGTATCAGGTTGATGCGATGCTGCGCGGCGATGAAGCCGAAATCGCACTTCGTGAAAATGTGCCGGATCTTCTTATTCTGGACTGGATGCTCCCTGGTGTTTCCGGGATCGAGCTGTGCCGCCGTCTGCGCCAGTGGCCGGAAACAGAGCGTCTGCCGATCATCATGTTGACCGCACGCGGTGAAGAAAGCGAACGCGTTCGTGGCCTGAGCGTGGGTGCCGATGATTATGTCGTCAAACCTTTTTCGACACCGGAATTGCTGGCTCGCGTCAAAGCCATGCTCCGTCGCGCCAATCCGAGTGTCCTGTCGCATGTGCTGAAAGTCGGCGATCTTGTTCTCGACCGCCAGCAGCATCGCGTCTATCGCAAGGAAAAGGAAGTCCGTCTCGGACCGACAGAATTCCGCCTGCTCGAATATTTCATGATGTCACCGGGCCGTGTCTTCTCGCGGAGCCAGTTGCTCGATGGTGTCTGGGGACCAGATATCTATGTCGATGATAGAACAGTCGACGTGCATGTCGGACGTCTTCGCAAGGCGATCAACGTTGGTCGCGCGCTTGATCCTATCCGCACGGTACGCGGTGCTGGATACTCATTCGGATAACCAAATCTCGATTTGCAGAACCCCATACAAACGGCTCGTTGCTGAAAATGCGACGGGCCGTTTTGCATAGTGGGCAAGAACGTTACGACTCAGTTCCGACCTTCCGATTCGGAATTCAATATCCACAACGTGCCAAAACGGCCAGTATCACACGATGTTACAATGATCGTGACAAAGTTGAAGAGCCGGCGGAATCGAGGTCAAAAGCAGCATCGAAAAAGCTTAAAAAGACGCTTGCGTAAAATCTTGAAACATCGGCGAAATAAGGCAGTGATGTGGCCTGTATTTCAGCAAATTGAATCGCGTTAAATCAATAACTTATAAGATTTGCTAAATCACGTTAAGGATTTGTTAATAAATTTAAGGGGTTTGTGGGGAAAATTAAGCTCTGGATTCGGGTTCAATCTGCCTCTGTTTTGGAGGTGTCATGACTTTTGGAATTTGACCATTCGCCTTTTTTTGGCCTAAAAATTCTAAAACCTTGAATGCAATGAGTGACAGCAGAACGTTTATTTTATGATTTTCGTTCTATTTGGCTGGAGCGCCGGGCATCTTAGAATGATGTGCAAAGGCTGCTCTGTTAGTTCAAATCTGCTGCATAGTTTTATGCGGTGGCACCACAGCCAGGTTTCAAACGCCTTTTGCGGGGCGGAGGCCAGGTTGGATCAATTAAGGGTCCTAACTATGAGACTGAGCCGTTGACGCGCGCTTCGAAATGGAAATTGCCCGCTATTCTCGGGCTGCTGGTTGCGCCATTTTTGGTGACGGGTTGCACGACGACCGGTGGCACGACCAAAACCAAAACCGAAAAGACGGCGGCGGCTAGCCACGTCAAGACAGTCAATGGCGTCAAGACTTTCACATACACCGCCAAAGACCGCGAATGCCTCGAACGTGCGATGTTCTTCGAATCCAACCGTTCAAGCCCCGATGGTCTGATGGCCGTTGGTACGGTCGTGATGAACCGCCTCGCCTCGGGTAGCTATCCGGATACGATCTGCGGCGTTGTTGGTCAGAAGAACCAGTTCGCGCCCGGCGTTCTGACACGCAAGATGAATTCCAAGGCTATGCCTGACGTTCAGGCAACAGCCGATGCTGTTCTTAAGGGCAAACGTCATCCATCACTGAAGAACTCGATGTTCTTCCACACGGCTGGCTTGAAGTTCCCTTACCGCAACATGCATTACGTGCTGGTTGCTGGCGGAAACTCCTTCTACGAAAAGCGTGGTCGCGATGGCGAACTGGAAAATCCGGTTCCACAGACCCCGTACAATCTGGCCTATGCTTCTACTCCACAGGCACCATCCATGCCTGAAGGTCCGTTCTACAACGTAACCGATCAGCAGGATGCGACTGTTCCGCAGGCACAGCCAACAGTGCAGGTTGCATTGGCTGAAGCAGCGAAGACGACAGAAACCCAGCAGAATGGCGGCGTCGGTCCACAGGCTCGTGGTGATCGTTTGGCTGCTCTGCCTGTCAAACCAGCGGAAAAGCCGGTTATGACACAGGTGGCAAGCTATCAGCCGACATTCGATGAAACCGCTCCGGCTGCGGAAAATGTATCTCTCGGCTATACC
Source organism: Brucella sp. (assembly GCF_032066345.1). NCBI lineage: Bacteria > Pseudomonadati > Pseudomonadota > Alphaproteobacteria > Hyphomicrobiales > Brucellaceae > Brucella > Brucella sp. Next base: position 11,557 of record NZ_DAMBKZ010000036.1, on the reverse strand, counting down.
GCCGATAAGAAGCATGTCGATGCAATCGGCGCGATGCTTCTGTCGCAGGAACGACCGGAATCACCACTTTAAAAGCTGACTTAAGCACAAAAAAGCGCCCGAAAGGGCGCTTTTTTATTACTTAGCCTGTACTGGTACGGGTCGATAAACAGGCTGATAGATAACCATGGGCATATCATAGAAATCAGGTCTGTTCTGCCAGGCACGACGATCTGCACGACGGTCAAGATCAAGCTGCAACAGGCAGTTGGAAAACGCATCGGATTTTTGTTTGAAACCATAGCTGCGGCAGGTCTGTTCGTCTGCTGCGCGGCGCTGTTCGGGTGTCATAGTTTGACAGCCTGCAACCAAGCCCGCCAGACCAAGGATAATAAGCACGCTTTTCTTCATAGCCGTTGCTCTCATTGAGTAAAAGTTTCTATCGACCGCGATCTAAATATAGCGCAGTGGCGAGAAAAAGCGTGGTGAAATTAAGTCATCTTGCCCAGCTCATCCTGAAAAATGCGAAGCAGTTTTCAGACACGATGTGCGCCAAACAAAGATTGAGGCGCTTATCTGGTGCAATCAGATTGAAAAGCGCTCTAAACTGCCGCTGATTCTTTCAAACACGAGGCTCGCAGCCATATGGCACATGACAATAACGCTCCCGTCATCGATCCGGTAAAACTCGAACGTCTGGCCGAAGTCGCCGTGCGCGTAGGGCTGCAATTACGCGAAGGTCAGGACCTTGTCATCACCGCACCTGTCGTTGCGCTGCCGCTGGTGCGTTTGATCGCGAAACACGCCTATAAGGCTGGTGCGGGCGTCGTAACGCCATTCTTCTCCGATGATGCAATTGCGCTGGCGCGTTATGAAAATGCATCGGATGAGAGCTTTGATCGTGCGGCTGGCTGGCTTTATGAAGGTATGGCTAAGGCCTATGCCAATGGTGCAGCACGTCTCGCCATCGCTGCTGATAATCCGATGCTGTTGTCCTCACAGGATGCGTCAAAGGTTTCGCGCGCCAATCGCGCCAACTCCAAGGCCTATCAGCCAGCGCTCGAAAAAATCGCAGGTTTCGACATCAACTGGAATATCGTTTCCTATCCGAACCCGGAATGGGCGAAGCTGATGTTCCCAGATGATGCAGAAGCGGTTGCGACCCGTAAGCTGGCGGATGCTATCTTTGCTGCGTCCCACGTTGATGTGGATGATCCGGTCGGTGCATGGGCCGCGCACAATGCAGCATTGCGCACCCGTACGCGTTTCCTCAACGGCAAAGCCTACAGCGCGCTGCATTTTAAGGGACCGGGCACAGACCTGACGGTCGGTCTTGCCGATGGCCATGAATGGCATGGCGGCGCATCGACGGCCAAGAACGGCATAACCTGCAACCCGAATATCCCGACCGAGGAAGTATTCACCACACCACATGCGCTGCGCGTCGAGGGGCATGTATCGAGTACCAAGCCGCTGTCGCATCAGGGCACACTGATCGACAATATTTCCGTGCGCTTTGAAGGTGGACGCATTGTCGAAGCCAAGGCAAGCCGTGGCGAAGAAGTACTCAACAAGGTACTGGATACGGACGAAGGCGCACGTCGTCTGGGCGAAGTGGCGCTGGTTCCGCATTCCTCACCAATTTCGCAGAGCGGGCTTCTGTTCTATAACACGCTATTCGATGAAAATGCTGCAAGCCACATCGCGCTCGGCCAGTGCTATTCGAAATGTTTTATCGATGGTGCGAAGCTTACACCTGAACAGATTGCAGCACAGGGTGGTAATTCAAGCCTCATTCACATCGACTGGATGATCGGTTCCGACAAGATCGGCGTCGACGGCATCAACGCTGATGGCAGCAGAGAGCCTGTCATGCGTGGCGGCGAATGGGCCAACTGATAAAAATAAGGCCGGGAAATTTCCCGGCCTTATTCGTATTCTCAGAGCACCAAAATCAGTTCTTTTCCTGAACGTGGGCTTCTAAGAACCATAGCGATTTGTCGAGGCTGCGCGAGGCGGCGGTGAAAATATCGGCCGTGGTGTCGTCACCTGCTTCATCCGCATCTTTGATCGACTGGCGCACGAGATTCGCAACATCGCCATAGCGTTCGATCAGCGCTGCCAGATGATCATGAACAGCGTAAATGTCCGTCGGATAAGCTTCAAGCTTGGAGTCTTTTGCGACGACCTGTGTCGTACCATAGGCGGTTCCGCCAAGCTGTACGGCGCGTTCGGCGATGGTATCGACATGCTCGTCGAGGTCAGTGCGGAACGTGTCGAGCAATTCATGCACGGCGATAAATTGCGGTCCCTTGAGGTTCCAGTGCGCCTGCTTGGTGATGAGGGCGAGGTCGATGGTCGCGGCCAGATTTTCATTCAGCAGCGCGATCATCGTGGTCTTTGTATTGGAGGGAAGATCGTTGCGGGTTGCATGCATCGACTTCTTGGACATTTTATCCTCATATCCTTTGCGCGATCCGGCTTGTTTTCGGTGATTGGGATATCGCCGATGAAAAACAAATTTGTTTCTCTAAAAAAACCGGCACCGCCAGATCTCAATGAAAGGCCGGTTTCGGAATACGGTGAATGGTATCCGCCCCGCATCCAGCATAAAAACGTTCCGCACAAAGTTTTGTTCCTGAAAACAGCTGCAAATTTAGCCGGTTTTATGTGTTTCGCTTGTCGCAGGACGATTTCTGATTTACCCGATGGCACATGAAGATACTCGCCCTCGATACCGCCTCTTCCTGGTGTGCTGCCGCAGTCTATGATTCCGGCACAAATACGGTTCTTGCTGAAATCAGCGAGAATATCGGCAAGGGACATGCTGAAGTCCTGATGGACTATATCGAGCAGGCAATGACGCAATCCGGAATTGCTATGGCCGAACTTGATCGTGTAGCTGTCAATGTCGGTCCCGGTTCCTTTACCGGCGTGAGGATTGGTGTGTCGGCCGCACGCGGTTTTGCACTCGCACTTGATCGCCCGGCACTTGGCGTAAGCGCGTTTGATGCACTTGCGTCCGAAGTTGCGATAAGCCATCCGGGACAGCCGGTTCTGGTTTTGCTTGAAGCGCATCGTGGCGAGATTTACGCGCAGGCCTTTGGTGTTGACGCGGTGGCCATAACTGGCCCAATGGTGTTGGCGCGTGAGGAAGCGCTGGCGCTTATTCAGCAGCAATCTTCCGAGACGATTCTGGCGGGTTCGGCTGCCGCTGCTCTCAATGAAACTCTTGCAGGTTCTTTCAGTGTTGCGCGCGTTGAGCCGACAGCTCGCATAGGCACTTATGCAAAGCTTGCGGCCTTACACGAGCCGGGTGAGGCGCCTAAGCCGCTTTACATGCGTGGTCCCGATGTGAAGCCACAGACGGGGTTTGCACTGCCGCGCAAGGCAGGCGGGGAATAGCGTCATGATGAGCTTTGTGCTTGGACGCTTTGGCCGCAGACCTGTTTCAATTGAGCCGCTTGGCGCGCAGGACAGCGGCGAAATTCAACGTATTCACGCGCTGGCCTTTCATCATGGATGGAGCTCAGACGATTTCCGTTCGCTGATTGCGCAGGATTCGGTGTTCGGCTTTGTTGCGCGGCCCGAGGGTAAGCCGGGCAATGCATGTGGCTTTGTGCTGGCGCGGCTGGTTGCAGGCGAAGCGGAAATTTTAACGATTGCGGTCTCTGATGAGGTGCGCAAGCAGGGTGTCGGACGCTCGCTGATGGATGCGGTGCTGCGTTATCTCTATCAGGAACGCGCAGATACGCTGTTTCTGGAAGTGGATGAAAACAATGTCGCGGCACTCGCATTGTATCGGCGCATGGGTTTCAACAAGGTCGGTGATCGCCCTGCTTATTATGAAACAACCAATGGCCGCTCGTCGGCTTTCATTCTGCGACGTGATCTGGTGAGGCCACAATGATTGGTGCGATCCGCATCATTTTAGTTGTTGCGGCGATGGTGACGCTGAGCATGTCGCTTATTCCCGTGCAATATGTGTTTCTGAAACTGAAAAACACCTGGAAACGCCGCCTGCCGAATTTCTTTCATCGCATTGTAGCGCGCCTGTTTGGTTTTCGGATCACGATTGTCGGAGAAATGCCGGAAGGCCGACCGCTGCTGCTGGTCGCCAATCACACATCATGGAGCGATATTGTCGTTCTTTCGGCGACAGGGCAGGTGTCATTCATCGCCAAGTCCGAAGTCAAAAGCTGGCCGGTATTTGGATTCTTTGCAGTGTTGCAGCGCACCGTCTTCGTTGAGCGTGAACGGCGCGGCAAGACCGGCGAACAAACCTCCGACATCGCCAAGCGTCTGGCTGATGGCGATGCCATGGTGCTGTTTCCCGAAGGCACGACATCGGATGGCAATCGTGTATTGCCATTTAAAACCGCACTTTTTGGTGCTGCCCATGCAGCAATTCGCGAAGCCGGCGTGCCGGAAGTGATCGTGCAGCCGGTAGCAATTGCCTATACTGGTGTGCATGGCATGGCGATGGGCCGTTATCATCGCCCGATTGCCTCATGGCCGGGTGATGTTCAGTTGATGCCACATCTCAAGGGCATCCTGCGCGAAGGTGCCATCGATGTTGAAGTGCGCTTTGGTGAGCCGATTGTGGTAACTGCCGAGACGGATCGCAAGGCACTTGCCCGCACCATGGAAAACCGGGTGAGGGCACAGTTGCAAAGCTCGCTTTTGGGGCGCGAAGTCGCTGAAGATTAAAGCATTTCCAGCAAAATTGCGAAGCGATTTGCGCGGGATAAGGCGATAAAAACAAAAAGATATAGTATTCCCTATGGTTCATTCTAAATAGGAAATGCTCTGAGAGCGTAAGTTTGTCGCCTTTTAATGCTGTGATAAAAACGCTAGATAGCCGCCATGAGCGAAAACATGACCGATATTCAAAAAGCATCAGATGGCAGCAACACACGTAAGGTCTTTGTGAAGACCTATGGTTGCCAGATGAATGTCTATGACAGCCAGCGCATGGCCGACAGCCTTGCACAGGAAGGCTATGTCACGACCGATACGCCGGATGATGCCGATTTGGTTCTGCTCAACACCTGCCATATTCGCGAAAAGGCATCGGAAAAGCTTTATTCAGCGCTAGGTCGCCTGCGCAAGATGGCTGATAAACGAGGACCAAATGGCAAGGAATTGACCATTGGTGTTGCCGGTTGCGTTGCACAGGCTGAAGGTCAGGAAATCCTGCGCCGTGCGCCCAATGTCGATCTGGTGATCGGACCTCAGACATATCATCGTCTGCCGAATGCGCTTGCGCGTGTACGTGGCGGCGAAAAGGTTGTCGAAACCGAATACGCCATCGAAGACAAGTTCGAACATCTGCCCGCACCAAAGCGCGAAGAAACCCGCAAGCGTGGTGTCTCGGCTTTTCTGACGGTTCAGGAAGGTTGCGATAAGTTCTGTACGTTCTGCGTAGTGCCCTATACGCGTGGTTCGGAAGTCTCGCGTAGTGTTGCGCAGATTGTTGCTGAAGCAGAACGCCTTGCCGATAGCGGCGTGCGCGAGCTGACTCTTCTGGGGCAGAACGTTAATGCATGGCATGGCCAAGGCGATGATGGTCGCGAATGGGGGCTTGGTGAGCTTTTGTTCCGCCTTGCGCGCATCCCCGGTGTGGCGCGTCTTCGTTATACGACCAGCCATCCGCGTGACATGGACGACGCGCTGATTGCAGCACATCGCGATCTTCGTCAGCTGATGCCTTACCTGCATCTGCCGGTTCAGGCGGGTTCGGATCGCATTCTCAAAGCGATGAACCGTCGTCACAAGGCTGATGAATATATCCGCCTTGTCGAGCGTATCCGTGAAGTGCGTCCGGATATGGCGCTATCGGGTGATTTTATCGTCGGCTTCCCCGGCGAAACCGATCAGGATTTCGAAGATACAATGCGTCTGGTGCGCGAAGTGCATTATGCGCAGGCCTATTCGTTCAAATATTCGCCGCGTCCCGGCACACCGGGGGCAGATCTTCCCGACCATGTTGAAGAAGCAGTCAAGGATGAACGCCTGCAACGACTTCAGGCGCTGCTGAACGAACAGCAATATGCGTTTCAGGATTCGCTCGTTGGCCGTGAATTGGATGTACTTCTGGAAAAGAAGGGCCGTTTCGACCGTCAGATGGTTGGCCGTTCGCCATGGCTTCTGCCTGCGATCATCGATGACAATGAAGATCAGGTCGGTGAAATCATCCGCGTAAAAATTACGGGGACTGGCACCAATAGTCTTATTGCGCAAAAGCTTGTCTAAGCGCATGATGTCATTCAGGCAGTAGTCGCGGTGTCTCGAGTTTCGTACCGAACATTCTGCCGGTACTGCGATTGCAATGCGTGAACCTTAGGGAGATGCGGTTGAGCGCTACGGAAAAGTTAAAGCCTGCCAAGCCAACCATTCAAACGCAAAACAGCCCGACTATAACCCCGGTTACAAGCTCAGCTTCTGGGGCCTCCGATATGGCTCATATCGTCCTCACATTCGACAATAACCGTCTTGCAAGTGCGCTTTACGGCCAGTTCGATGAGAACTTGGCGCGTATCGAGCAGAAGCTCGGTGTCGATGTGCGTTCAAAGGGCAATCAGCTTTCGATTCGTGGAGAACCCACCGCCACCGAACAGGCACGGCGTGCGTTGGATAATCTCTATGAAACTCTGCAAAAGGGCCATGAACTTGGACCGTCAGATGTTGATGGTGCTCTTCGCATGGCGATTGCTGCCGACGATCAGCTGACACTGCCGACCCTTGAAAACAAGGGCAAGCTTTCGTCGGCGCAGATATCCACCCGCAAGAAGACGATCTTTGCCCGCACGCCGGTTCAGGACGCCTATATGCGTGCCTTGGAACGCTCGGAGCTGGTTTTTGGTGTCGGTCCTGCGGGTACGGGTAAAACCTATCTGGCGGTTGCCCATGCTGCGATGTTGCTTGAGCGCGGTCTTGTGGAGCGCATCATTCTGTCTCGTCCGGCTGTTGAAGCAGGCGAGCGTCTCGGCTTTCTGCCGGGCGACATGAAGGAGAAGGTCGATCCTTACCTTCGCCCGCTTTATGACGCGCTTTACGACATGATGCCTGCGGAAAAAGTCGAACGCGCTATTACAGCTGGCGTGATTGAAATCGCTCCGCTTGCCTTCATGCGCGGCCGCACGCTTGCGCATTCGGCCGTTATTCTCGATGAAGCGCAGAACACGACATCCATGCAGATGAAGATGTTTCTGACACGTCTTGGTGAAGGTTCGCGCATGATGGTCAATGGCGATCCAAGCCAGATCGATCTTCCGCCCGGCCAGAAATCCGGTCTCGTTGAGGCGCTTCGAGTTCTCGAAGGCGTGGATTCTGTGGTCAAGGTGCGCTTTACCGAGAAAGATGTCGTGCGCCATCCGCTGGTGGCTGCAATTGTCGGCGCTTACGACAATGATGCAAAAAAGCACGCACGGTCGGAATGATTGAAGATTAGTCTTGCATTCCTGTGAGACAATGACGATCTAAAAATATTACGTCCGCTTTCAGGCGGACGTCTCTTTTAACAACTGGAAGGATAGAGCGGCTGTTTCATCGCAAGCCGCGACAGAAGTGTCAGACAACGCGATCCAAATCGATATTATGATCGAAGCCGGCAACTGGCCGGATGAAACAGTCCTTGAAGGGCTTGTGAAACGCTCCGTTGAGGCGGCCTGGGAGAATCTCCGGTTGAAGCCTGCAGAGAGCGAACTCAGTCTGGTTTTTACAGACGATGCTTCGATCCGGAAGATCAATGCCGAGTGGCGTAACAAGGACAAGCCGACCAACGTGCTGTCCTTCCCAGCTTACCCTGTAAAGGCTGGCGAGCAGCCTGGCCCGATGCTTGGCGATATTATCGTCGCACGGGAAACGGTGGAACGCGAAGCTCTCGAAGAGGGCAAACCACTCGATAACCATCTTTCCCATCTCGTGGTGCATGGCTTTTTGCATCTTTTGGGATACGATCACGAGACGGAAGAGGAGGCCGAGGAGATGGAACGCCGTGAGCGCGAAATCCTTCATGCTCTTGCCATCCCTGACCCTTATGCTGTATCCGATTTAAACGTTGAAACAGATTGATCATGGCTGACCAAAACAATTCCTCGACCGCTGGCGATAGCCGAAGCGACACACAAGACGCCGAAGGGCAAAGTACGCAGCGCTCACAATCGAGCGAAAAGCGTTCCCTTCTGGCAAATATTTTCCCGTTTATGCGTTCGCGCCAGTCATCTTCCTTGCGTGAAGATTTGGCTGATGCGCTTTCAAGCACCGAAAGCGAACAAGATTCCGCTTTCTCGCCTGAAGAAAAGGCGATGCTTCATAACATTCTGCGCCTGCGTGAAATCCGCGTCGAAGACGTGATGATTCCGCGTGCGGATGTCGTGGCTGTTGAAATCTCCACGCCTCTTTGGGAAGTGCTCGAACTGTTCGAAAGCTCGGGCCATTCGCGTATGCCGGTCTATGCCGAAACGCTGGATGATCCGCGCGGCATGATCCATATCCGCGATGTTCTTAATTATATCACTAAGCAGGCCCGTCAGAAGACGACCCGCCGAACGACCGCGCGCAAGACTGCAGAGACAAGTGCTGCCAAGTTTGACATGGGCCGGATCGATCTTACCAAGACGATTGGTGAACTTAATCTGATGCGTAAGGTTTTGTTCGTGCCGCCATCGATGATGGCAAGCGGACTGATGGCGCGTATGCAGGCAACCCATATTCAGATGGCGCTGGTCATCGATGAATATGGTGGCACAGACGGTCTGGCTTCGCTGGAAGATATTGTCGAAATGGTCGTCGGCGATATTGAAGACGAGCATGACGACGAAGAAATCATGATCGCCGAAGAAGCAGACGGCGTTTTTGTTGTTGATGCTCGTGCTGATCTTGAGGAGCTGACTCAGAAGATCGGCCCTTCCTTTGAAGTGGGCGAGCATGGCGAGGATGTCGACACTGTCGGCGGCCTTATCTTCTCCGTCCTCGGGCGCATTCCAGTACGTGGCGAAGTGGTTCAGGCAATTCCGGGATATGAGTTCCATGTGCTGGAAGTTGACCCGCGTCGTGTGAAGCGGGTTCGCATTGTACCACTTTCAGAAGCTGATCGTCGCAGGCAGTTGCGTGCCGTAACCACACCTAAGACGGATGAAGGCGTTTCCGATAGCACGCCAGAAACAACGGAAGCGTCCAAAGAGGCCTGATGATCAAGGGGCTTGCGGGGAAAATAGCGTCTTTAAGCGGCTGGCGTCGAGCATTGGTTGCTTTTATCAGCGGCGCCATTGCGACGCTGACGCAGCCTCCCTTCGATATTTTCATCGCAGGCTTTATCGCCTTCCCTCTGCTTGTCTGGCTGATGGATGGTGCTGTTCCCGACGCGAACAAAGGCCCGATCAAACGCTTTTTCCCGGTTGGCCTCATAGGCTGGTGGTTTGGCTTCGGCTATTTCGTGTCCGGTCTCTGGTGGATCGGGTCGGCCCTTCTGGTCGATGCGCGACAGTTTGCCTGGGCCATACCACTTGCCGTTTTAGGCCTTCCGGCGTTTCTTGCCATTTTTTACGGACTGGCTGCGATGATCGCGCGGCTTTTATGGTCCGATGGTATGGGGCGTATTTTCGCTGTCGCACTTGGCTTCGGCTTTACCGAATGGTTGCGAACCTTTGTTTTCACAGGTTTCCCGTGGAATGCATTGGGCTATGCCGCGATGCCGACACCGATGATGATGCAATCGGTCGAGATCATCGGTCTTGTTGGCATGAGTGCGCTTGCAGCTCTTGTCTTTTCCGCACCGGTGCTGCTCAGCGGCGGGAAACTGGCAAAGACGGGCATGGGGCTGGCAGCACTGCTTGTGGCCGCTCATATCGGCTTTGGGTTCTGGGTCTTGTCAAACGCGCCTGCACTCGACACAGACCGCACAACGCTTTCGATCCGTATTGTGCAGCCTTCCATTTCGCAAAGCCTGAAGTGGGACAACAACGAGCGCCGCGCAATTTTTGACAAATTCATTGCGATGACCGAACAGGCGCCAAAAAACGGCAATCCAAGGCCGGATGTCGTGATCTGGCCGGAAACTGCGGTTCCCTATATTCTGTCATCGACACCAGAGGCGCTCGCACGTATTGCCGATGTGGTCGGTGACGATCAGGTTTTGCTGACGGGTGCTGTGCGCGAAGAACTCGTGCCGCGCCGCGACCCGCGTTATTATAATTCGATCCTGACGATCAACGGCGATGGAAAAATCATCGATTACACTGACAAAGTGCATCTTGTTCCATTTGGTGAATATTTGCCATTTGAGCAGATTTTGCGCAGTTTAGGTCTTCAGGAAATCGTGGAGATGCCAGGCGGCTTTACTGCCGCAAAGGCGCGCCACGCCATCAACGTAATGGAAGGCCAGACCTTCCTGCCGCTCATTTGTTATGAAGCAATTTTCCCTGACGAGCTTTCCTATACTGGAAGCAAGGTGACTGCGATCGTCAATGTTACCAATGATGCCTGGTACGGTGACACGCCGGGACCTTACCAGCATTTCCGACAGGCACAGGTGCGTTCGGTTGAACAAGGCCTTCCGTTGGTGCGTGCAGCAAATAATGGTATTTCAGCAGTCGTCGATGCCTATGGTCGAATCATAGAGCAACTTCCACTCGACGCCGTTGGCGTCATAGATGCTTATCTTCCCGAAGAACGTGTCCCATTTTGGGGCAATGCACCCGGTGGTAAGCAGGCTCTTTCTATCCTGTTAACCTTACTCGCCGTATGCGTGTGCATGCGGCTGCCAATTGGCAGGCGTTTTCATTGACACGACAATTTTGTTAAGCTGTTATGGTCGCGCGGTGACGGTTTCTTGCGCAAACCTGTCAGACTACCTCCCACAATGAATTTTATCGCTGTTCAGATGAACAGGACATGAATGAAAGCTCGCAGTTGCGAGGAGTGAAAGCTGTATGATTGAGAATAAAAAGAAACCCAACCCCATCGACGTGCATGTTGGCAGCCGCATCCGCCTTCGCCGCAATATGCTGGGTCTCAGTCAGGAAAAATTAGGCGAAAGCCTCGGCATCACTTTCCAGCAGATCCAGAAATACGAAAAAGGCACCAATCGCGTCGGTGCAAGCAGACTTCAGGCTATTTCTTCTATCCTTACCGTTCCTGTTTCTTTCTTTTTTGAAGACGCGCCTGGTTCCAGTGCGACAACGCCCGCTGGTTTTGCCGAGGACAATGAAGCGACTTACGTCGTTGATTTTCTCAATTCGAACGAAGGTGTGCAGCTAACGCGCGCATTTACCAAGATTTCGGATCCTAAAGTACGTCGTAAAATCATTGATCTTGTGAAGTCTCTCGCTGCAGAAGGCGAATAAGGCGTAATTTGTTCACAAAAGCGTATGCCGGGAGGATTTTTTCCGGCATCGCGGTGTTGCAACAAGAATATGCATTGACGGTCCAATCCCAACTTCGCTAACACATTGATGTGCCCGGAACGTAATGAAACAGTTCCGGGCGCTACTGTGTTTCCATGGCGGACATTCGTTCCGTTGGATTTTCAAGAGGGGTTACCCGTGTCGCGCAGTTCTTATCTCTTCACCAGCGA
>NZ_DAMBKZ010000035.1:0-30503 GCF_032066345.1 Brucella sp. | reverse complement strand
CATACCACTTGTGCATGTTCTTGATCTCGATGGCCACATCGGTCTTCGAGACTTCAAGTTTAGAACGATCGATTTGGAGTTGTTCAGCTGTGTTTGTCATAGCATCACCCGTGAGCAATCATGACATGACGCACAGTGGTATAGTCCTCAAGTGCGTATATAGACATGTCCTTGCCATAGCCGGATTGCTTCAAACCGCCATGCGGCATTTCATTGGTAAGCATGAAATGTGTATTAATCCAGGTACAGCCATATTGTAGGTGCGCTGCAGCTTTAAGGCCCTTGCTGATGTCTTTGGTCCAGACGGAAGACGCCAGGCCATAATCACTGTCATTGGCCCAAGAAATCGCCTGTTCCTCTTCGACAAAGCGCGTCACCGAAACCACTGGACCAAAGACTTCACGACGGACAATCTCATCGTCCTGCAACGCTCCGGCAACCACAGTCGGTTCAAAGAAGAAGCCCTTCTCTCCAGAAGGCTTACCGCCTGCGGTTATTTCGATATGTGCGTTCTCACGAGCCCGTGCAACAAAGCTATCTACACGATCACGTTGGCGACGCGATATAAGCGGTCCCATCTCATTTTGTGCGTCATCGTCGAGATTGAAACGAATGCTGGAAACAGCACCAGATAAATCCGCAACAAGGCGATCGTAGATCCGCGTGTCGGCATAGATACGACAGGCAGCTGTGCAATCCTGACCAGCATTATAGAATCCGAATGTTTTGATGCCTTCGACCACCGCATCAATATCGGCATCTGCCATAACAATGACGGGCGCCTTGCCTCCCAATTCAAGATGCGTCCGCTTCACTGATTTTGCTGCTGCCTGCAAAACCTTTTTACCGGTTGCAACATCGCCGGTAATGGAAACCATGTTGATTGATGGATGGTTAATAAGAGCGTTTCCGACAGTTTCTCCGCGCCCAAGTACGACGTTCACGACGCCCGATGGCAGAATATCGGCCATCACTTTGGCCATTTTCAATGCAGTCAAAGGCGTCTGTTCTGATGGTTTGAAAACAACTGTGTTACCACCAGCAATAGCCGGAGCAAGCTTCCAGGCCATCATCATTAACGGATAGTTCCAAGGGGCAATCGATCCAACAATCCCCACAGGATCGCGACGGATCATGGACGTATGACCGGCGAGATATTCAGCAGCAATCGGCCCCTGCATGTTACGGACAGCACCTGCGAAATAGCGATAGCAATCAATAACTGCAGGTATTTCGTCACTCAAGACTGCATGATACGGCTTACCGCAATTCAGTGCTTCGAGTGCAGCAAAGCCTTCGGCATCTCTTTCGACTGCGTCAGCAATTTTAAGCAGATAACCCGAGCGTTCCGCGGGCGTTGTACGAGACCAGGATTGAAATGCCTTTTCCGCGGCGTCGACAGCTTTGTCAACCTGTCCCAATGATGCTTCAGCCAGATGCAGAACAACATCCCCGGTTTTCGGATTGAGAACAAGTTCCTCATGTTCTGTTCCCAGTTCGAACTGGGAGCCGATAAGCATTTCTGAATCCATTACATTCTCCGGAGAAATTACGTCTGTTTCCGTTGTTTATTCATGACATGACATCTAAGAGACTACGAAAAGCAGAACTTATCTGAGCTGGATATAAAACCGCGCACGACCTCGCCTGCTCCACTGGCTGAGAATGGAAGATGAAATCGATCCGGGTTTGGGATTGTCGCAAAACTTGTCTGAGCAGCGATGAAGACGCCTAAATGCAGCTCACAATATTAGCTGATCAAGGCACATAAACCGTGCTTGCATTGCTCTCTCCATTTTGCCGTTTTCGGCTTTTCGTTCCTTGGAGATGAAGTTATCTGAACGAAAAACATTCGCAAATTCATTTATTAGAAAGCAGGTATCGGTTTTTCCGATTGATGTAACAAACCCGCACCTTAAAGCCAGCTCTATTTAAGAAATTTCATTTTAGAACAGCTATTTAATCGAATTCTTTTTCTCAAAGATCATGTTAGCGTTGCCTTCCAGAACGCGCTGCTTCTGCAATTCCAATAAAATCGCGAGCGGATTGAGGAAGACTCGAGCCTTTTCGCCATACCATTCCAATCTGCACGATTGGCAGAGAACCAGATACATCTCGGCTTTCGATACGGTCCCCTTCAAGCGACCAGGGGCGATAGACGAGATCAGGTAGAAGGGCTACACCAGCGCCGGTTGCCACCAAACTACGCACTGCTTCAACAGAACGGGTTCTGAAGGCCACATGCGGCCTCGCCCCAAGCGCTGCGAGAAGCTTTCCAGTATTTTCCTCGATTTCATCGACAGTGAGCATGATCAAAGGCTCTTTGGCCACATCGTCAATTGATATTCCGTCAACCGATACAAGCGAGTGCCCTAACGGCAACCACAACCGATAAGGCGATGTTTCGAGAATTTCGGCATGAAGCGCCATTCGATCCCGAAGACTTGAGATAACCACAACCGCTACATCGAGTTCACCGCCAATAAGTAGGTGTTCCAGATAAGAACCGTTGTCTTCAATTGCACTCACTTCCACATCGGGAAACGCTCTGCGATAGCGCGCCAGCAGATCAGACAGAACATAGCCCGCAACCAGTGATGTGACGCCGAGATGCAGTGTTCTTTTTTCAGTCACCTGCTTGCTTGAAAATGAGCGTCTTGCGTCAGAGACATCAGCCAATATTTTGGTCGCATGGCGCATAAACTGATGGCCATTGTGAGTAACGATCAAGCCACGCGGATGACGCTCAAACAAGGTAACGTTGAGATCAGCTTCAAGTTCTTTGATCGCCTCTGTGATAGACGATTGGGAAATTGATAGCGATTGCGCGGCACGCGTAACAGAACCCTGCTCGGCACATGCGATGAAATAGCGTAACTGCCTAAGCGTGAACATTTCTCTGCAACCGGTATTCTGGAAATCACATTAAGATCGAGCCATTTAGTGGTTAGTCAGCCTCTCATAACGATTATTTGCTTACAATGACACTAAATATCGACTTCTCAAGAGTCGAAAATCAGGGGCCTCACGCGCTTTCTTATCAACGATCAGATGTAAAATTTCCTTGATGGCGCAGAACACAGAACGGGCTGGCGCACTGATTTTGGAATGATCGGCCAGTATGATGGTTTTTGCTGAATTGCGCACCATAGCACGCGCTATTTCCGCGCCTTGGATAAAATGGTTCATAGCACCGAGCTCTGGGTCAATACCTCATGGGGCTAATAGAGCCACATCTGCTCGATAGCGATGAATATCATTGATCGCGGATGCGCCCCAAGTTTCCAGAGGATCTTGACGAACATCACCGGATAGCAAATGGACCTCATAACGGTGATAAGTATTGCTTTCTCGCCCAGAGAACAGGCGCGCTACGTCGATTGAATTGGTCAGGATATTGAGGCCAGAAAGACCGCGATGGTTAGCCTTAAATCGACGGCAGGCAGGAAGAATTATCCCCATTTACCCATCAGAAGGCACGTCTATGACGCCGGAGTTTGCCGGCTTGTTTAAGAATGCGCCAAGTGGAGAAAATGCTAAAAAGGCGCTCGACAGCCTGCTTTCCAAGGAAGCACAAATAGAACTATTGAAGGTCGCGTTCCGTCGCCCAAGAAGCAACGATATCAAAGTATCTGAATTCGTTGAATTGCCTGAACTTGTCGACGTAAAGGTCTTCGCACTTGACGAGGCTGATGCTGCCAAAAACCGCGACGATTTTCTAGCTAATTGGGCAAAACTTCCCAAAGCAGGTGACGTTCCGCAATAACTATGTATTTGCCAATAGAGCACAAGAAACATCGACTCTCCCGCACTCAGGCGTGCCTGAAGAATAGCGGGAGAGTGGCGAGGCTTTGACGATCCAGACACATCTTTAGTAACGATCTAGATCGCCTTGACTAGATATTTGAAACGTTGTGACTTGCCAAAGAACAACAAATCGACACCCAGAGAACCCCTTTAAGAGACATTTATCATTCTGTTTTGACGCTGGTTTTTATCGCAACTACAAAACCGGCATGTATGTTAGCCCTGTAAGCTAAGATTAGCTAACGGTCTGCGCTTGATGCTTAGAACCCCACACTAAATCTCGCATTAACTCCATTCTGCACAGCGCCCGTACCAAACTGACCATTATAGGAGATCCCTATTTTAGCAGCGTCGTTGAGCGGAATGTCAAAGCCAGCCTCCAACAGCGCAACGTCTTTGGCGATCGGCGACCCTGACACACTAAAGTCATCCGACCCAACAAAACTAGCTGCCGATATAGGCGTTACATCACCAAAGGCGTGGCGCCAGCCGATATCCCCACGCGCTGTGAACGGAACATTACCAATATCAAAGTCAGTAGACGCACGGAATCCCAAAGTACTGAAACTGGTGTTGGTCGTTTCTGAGTTAACTGAGAGTGCCGCTGCAGTGAGACCGTCTTCACCAAACCCATTGCTCCTAAATCGCACAAAGGCAAGATTAGCATAGGGTTCAAGGAGTGATCGATTCACTTTCATCTGGTAGCCCAACTCCCCGAAAATCTGCAGAGTGGAAGCATCGTAATCACTGCTTAGGCTGTCTGTTACCCCGGGAAAAGCTATGCTGCGGCTCATTGAAATATTATGCCAAGTAAATGCTAGACCTGAGCGTAAATTCAGCGCTGCATTATCGGAAATCGACCACTGTGAGCCTGCATAGGTTCCAAGGGTATAATTATCACTATTTCCGGACGAAGACCGATCATTCACCCGGAAACTTGAGCGGCTATATTCAGCCATAACACCAATGCGCCAAGTATCGAGAACAGCTGCATCGACACCGCTCGCAAAACCGCCAACGGATGACTTTACATCGCCGGTGTTTTTGTTTCCGTCCAGAACGCCCCAGGCTCCAAAAGCATATCCCCATGCAGAATAAGGCGTCTGTGGAACGGCAGGAGTTCTTGGTGCAGCCTGTTCAATAGCCTGCGACGAAGCAGGCTTAGGCACTGGAAAAAATGGCAGCTGCTCTATTGGGGCAGCTACGCGCGCCCCGAAAGCTTGCTGCAGGCGACTATTCATGGCCCCGCGAACAAACTGAGACTGATCAATCAAAACACTGGCAGTTGACGCATAGACCTCACCGGAAAGACTGTCGAAGCTGCCGCGTGTTTCGTCTGCTGATAGCATCAGAAGATCATTGTAGAGTTCCAGCGAAGCGCCAGATTGGACAAGCGTGTCCAAGGCTGACGCCGTTGCATATTGATTGGAAGTGCCAGCTACCCTCTTGAAGAGCGGCCGGGGTTCGGGTGTGCCGGGGTCTGTTCCGCCATTGTTGAGCGCGATCGTCAGATCAACGCTGTTGGGATTATAGCTCAATCCAAAATTCAAGAATGCTGAACGAGACACAGCATTGGAGAACTCTCCACTTACACCACCGTCTGCATTCAAGACCCGATAGGTTTGGCCATTTTGGTAACTGGTTTCTGGGTCAATTGCTGTGACGTATAAATTACTACCAGCAACGGTAGCCGTTCCTGTTACGTTAACAAGATCGGTTGATCCATCACCAGCAATCTCCACTCCAAGATTGCCACCTGCGGCAAGGTTGAGATTACCATTGATATTTATAGTACCGATTGAATTACCGGCAGCAAGTGTTCCACCAGACGATATGTTGACCGCTGATCCGGCACCCGAACCAATAGAACCCGATCCGCCGAGTGTTGCCCCACTCAGGACGACAATATTTCCACCAAGCTTTCCAACCCCCAGGCTGTTGCCGACAAGCATCGTACCGTTTTTGACCGTCGTGTTACCTGCAAAGGCGGAACTATCACCGGTTAACAGCAGTGTTCCGGTACCTGCCTGAATAATCTCGCCCGTTCCTTTATAAGCACCGCGCCATGTCAAGGTATTGGAACGGTCATAAATGAGTGTTCCATCATTGGTTATAGTACCAGGGAAGTTGGTACCACCAATCAGACCAGTCGTCCCGCCATTACCCAGCTGCAACGTGCTACCGTTAGCGATTTGAACATTGCCGCTCGAACTGCTGGTTCCAGTCAGAATGAGCTTTCCTGTTCCCAGTTGTTCAAACGATCCTGGACCAGTGACAATTC
This sequence comes from Brucella sp., assembly GCF_032066345.1. Classification (NCBI taxonomy): domain Bacteria; kingdom Pseudomonadati; phylum Pseudomonadota; class Alphaproteobacteria; order Hyphomicrobiales; family Brucellaceae; genus Brucella; species Brucella sp. Next base: position 24,415 of record NZ_DAMBKZ010000035.1, on the reverse strand, counting down.
CTGCATAAGTGATTTCATCAGCACGATTAAAGGATAATGTACCATAATTGGTTACATTACTTACAATTGATCCCGTTGATCCACCATCACCGATCTCAAGACGTGCACCCGCCGAAATGCCTGCTCCGCCGGTAAAACTGTTTTGGCCCGACAGAACCTGTGTTCCGCTGCTAATGTTAATGCCACCAATGCCTGAAATATTTCCGCTGAATGTATTTGCTGCGTTGCTGATAAGCAAAGACCGGCCACCAAGAACGACTGTACCCGTGCCAGAAAGATTGTTGATCTGGGCCGAAGCAGCCGCGGACACATCAAGTATTCCATTCACAGCGACTGCAGATGAAGCGTTAATTCGACCCTGTCCTGAGAGCGCCAGTGTTCCACCACGGATTGTCGTTGTGCCGCTATAGGTATTCATACCCGTGAGCGTAAGCGTTCCTGTACCATTCTTGATGAGATAACCTGTTCCGGTTATCTTCGAACCGATTGTCATCGCATCAGTAAAATCGGCGCCAATCCACGATGTTTTCGTGTTAAAGTGGATTTCTGCGGCATTGATAGTACCTGAGAGCTCGCCTTGGCCAATGCTAAGAACACCTGTCGCTTCGCGGTCACCAAAGATGTTGCCTAGTTCAAGAGGGCTCGTCACGCCGACATTAATTGTGCCGCCATTATTCAGAAGAAGAACGCCGTCGCCCCACCCTCCGACAACAAACCTGTTGTCCACATTGGTGGGCTGACTGAGATTGACAGTCAGCACCGCGTCTCCTCCAGAGACCGTAAGAGACCCTTGATTTCTACCATCGGCTACAAAGAGCCTATCGGTTACAACATGGCCACCTGCTTTAATAATCATAGAGCCTCGTGGATCGCCCGCAAGGCTACTTGTCGAAATAGAAATAATATCCGACACTCTGAGTGAGCCGCCCTCGACTACAAGCTCGTTACCTTGATTGATACTAACCTTGTCGGCAAATGCTTGTATTCCAGTGGCAATCGCGGCCAGATTCCCACGAGAAGGATCACCAAGGAATGCCCAAATCGTGGAATCCGGTATGCCACCAGTCCAATTCAATGGGTTGGACCAGTCAGAGTTTACTCCGCCCTTCCAGACTGATTGAGGTACTGGCTCGGCTTGGGAGTGTGACGGCCCAATCCCCGACAAGATAGCGGCTGTACATAACAGAAATGCCGAGCGGCGAGCGACGCATTTGACAGTCGCACTCCTGTTAGACGATTTTGTGCGCACGGAAGCGTTAGCTGCGTTGTGCAGTTCAAACAAGAGAATCCCCCCGGCCCTTCAGAGCCCCGATATCATAACCGCCGCCAGTTATTTTACGCTTGAGATTACAAGTTAGCGCTAATACGTCAACAACTTTCGGTGGAGTTTCAAACGTATTTTCTTGCCGGTTGTGGGGATATTTCGTTCATTAACCCAATTAAGTCCGATTTATTTTCAAGTTCGCTGGTTCAAAAGAACGCTTCGAATAGAACCAAACGCAATCTCACATTCTTACGCCCAGATTCTTTGCTATTCATGATCAACGCATTGTAGGCGATTGACGTCCTGCAACAGTATTTAGGTAACGTAAATACGCCATTCTCGAAACGAATAGTCATCGCACTTCCAAATAAGAGCTTCACGATTTCATAAGGCGGCCTTTCATTACTACTCCGCTGCTTTAAAATGCTCGATGAACGGGGATTATCGATAGATATCGTAATTGTCTTCGGTCGCGGGATTGTTGCGGCTTCGTGCATAACCATGTCCGGCATAAGTTGCGGCGGCGATGATTCCGGGAGAGAGGCAATCGCCGATGCGTTCAACCGTTTCCAGACCATGATCGGCCCATTGGTCTCTCATGGCGATGAGGTCATGCCATAGTTGATCTATTGGTATGCGTGACGTGACCGGAACCATTGTGGCACAGTCGATTGTGCGGGTTTTACCGGAATAAGAACAGGCAATGTCGAGCGTATCTTTTGTACGTCCGGCAAGCTGGTGCAGCGGGACAATTTCAATACCCTTTTCGATCAGGCGGCGCTGCACACGGCTTTGTTCGAGCGTGTGTTCGGTCCAGGGCGCGACAATTGGGGCGGGGGTAACGAAAGTCACAGCACGTCCTGATGAGGCGATAAGCTCGGCCAGAACACTCGCCATATAGTACCGATCATCATCGAACACGACGACCGGGCCATCATTCGTGAGTGCGCTCACACCGTTTTCCAGCAGCGCATTGACGCCAATTGTTGCGCCTTCAGCAAGATAATCGAGTGGATCGCGATGGGCGCGGCCCATGCCATCGTTACGCCAGCGTGCCCCTGTGGCAATCGCTACATGCGGGATGCCATAGGATAGAATGTCTTCTGCGCTAAGCTGACTATCGAGATAGAGTTGTGCATTGGGTGCCTGCTGCAATTGGCCAATTCGCCAGTCGCGCACGCGGCCCCATGCGGCAAGGCCGGGAAGGCGGCATTCCTGCGCAACGCGACCGCCCCATTCCTTTGCCGCATCGGCCAGCATCACATCGGCGCCACGCTGTGCCATAACGCGAGCGGCTTCAAGTCCGGTTGGGCCACCGCCGACGATGAGCACGGATTGCTGTGTTTCAAGCGTTGGGATGATTTCCGGATGCCAGCCTTTGCGCCATTCTTCGCCAATGGTCGGATTTTGGGTACAGCGCATTGGCGCGACCGTATTATCGCTTGCGGTGCAGATATTACAGCCAATGCATTCGCGAATATCGTCAATGCGGCCATCACGAATTTTTGCTGGCAGGAAAGGATCGGCAATTGACGGACGCGCTGCGCCGATCATATCAAAAATGCCTTTTTTGATCGCGCGAACCATTGCATCGGGCGAGGTATAGCGGCCCACGCCAACAACTGGTTTTGAGGTGAGCTTTTTCACAAACGAAACGTAGTCTTCCTGAAAGCCTTCCTGCGAAAAACGCGAGGTCTGGCTGTCATTAGACCAGTTGGAGAGGTTCACATCCCAGAGATCAGGTTCGTCGGCGAGGGCAGCAATCACATCGCGGCCCTCACCATCATGGGTCAGGCCGTCCGCGCCTAAGAATTCCTCGACCGCAAAGCGCACGGCAATGGCGCATTTATCGCCAACGGCGTCTCGTGTATCGGCAATCACTTCACGGAAAAGGCGCAGGCGATTTTCAAAGCTGCCGCCATATTCGTCCGTGCGTTTGTTATAACGCTTGAGCAGGAAATGCTGCAAAAGCGTCATGTCGTGACCAGCATAGACGTAGATGATGTCAAAGCCCGCGCGCTTTGCGCGCAATGCCGCATCGCGATGCCATTTGCGAAATTGCGCAATGTCGCTTTTATCCATCGCACGCGCCTGCACTGGGTCTTCCACATCGACCATGATGTCGGATGGTCCAAGCGGCGAAAGCCGTGTCAAGCGGTTCGCGATGTGGATGCCATTATGCACCAACTGAATGGCTGTGAGGCTGCCATGCTCATGCACGGCATCAGTCAACTGGATAAGGCGCGGAATATCCTTATCGTCCCACAATCTGCCCTGATTGGACGGGGTAATATCGGAGGTCGGGTGGATCTCCGTTTCCTGTGTGGCGATAACGCCCCAGCCGCCTTCTGCCTTCATGCGGCGCATGTGACGGTCGGCGTCGGGATAGCGATGGCCCATGCCGCTGCAATGCGGCACCTGATAAAAACGGTTGGGTGCCGTGACCGGGCCGATTTTAATGGGTTCGAACAGAATATCGTAACGTGGGTCGCGCATGGGCATAGTTCCATTGTTCCGGAAAATGGCCGTTTGAGCCTGCCTTTTCCGGTTAGATTTGAAGTGGTGTTTCTGTATTAGAACGTGTCGGTATTCGTGGTTATCTCAAACCCCTTTAACCGGTATGCGGCGTTCGATCCGACCCATGCCAAGCACAAGAATGCATGTCAGTGCGAGATAGATTGCGGCCAGTAGGAAAAGCGGTTCATAGGTCAGAAGCGTATCCTGCCGCACCTTGGTCATGACGCCATAAATATCGATAACGGTGATTGTCGCGACGAGCGGTGTTGCCTTGAGATGCAGCACGGTTTCGCCAACGAGCGTTGGCAGAGCGCGATAGAATGCGCGTGGAAACCAGATGCGATGAAAGATTTTGAAACGCCCCATACCGAAGGCGCGTCCGGCTTGTAATTCGCCAGAAGGGACGCCTGCAAATGCGCCGCGCATGACTTCGCCTTCATAAGCTGCGAAAGACATGGTGAGCGCGAATAGACCGTAAGGCCAAGCCTCACGCAAATAAGGCCAGAGGAATGATGAGCGGATGCCGGGGATCATCGGGAAGAGCGAACCCAATCCGTAGTAGAGCAGCCAGAGCTGCAACAGGAGAGGCGTGCCGCGAAACACAGTGCAGAATATGGTTGCGGGTGCTTTGAGCCACCAAGGTCCGGTGACCTGCACGATGCCGAGCGGGACAGCGAGCATAAAGCCGATAATGACGCTGCCAAACAGCATGAACAGGGTGACGCCAATGCCGGAGATAATGCGCGGCATGTAGCGCGGTAGCCAATCCCATTCACCCATATAGACGGCAAGGCCAATCGCTATGGCAAGCAATGCCAGCAATACAATACGGTGAGGCTGGAGCCATTCGCGAAGGGACGGAAAACGTGGTTTTGTTGCGCTTATATCCATCTCATCGAGCCTCCGGGAAACCGCGTTTGAAATGGCGCTCAACCGCGCGCAGGAACGCGGTCGAAAGCAGCGTTATGCCCAGATAGATTGCGCCTGCGGTAAGGAAGAACAACATATAGGCTTTGGTCGCACCAGCCGCCTGACGTGTGACGAGTGTAAGTTCTGTAAAGCCAACGACAGCAAGAAGGGCAGTGTCTTTCGTGGCGATCAGCCACAAATTGGAGAGGCCCGGAATCGCAAAAGGCAGCATGGCTGGCAAGGTAATGCGATGCATGACTTTTATAGGTGACATGCCGAATGCGCGACCGGCTTCGATCTGGCCGGGGGCGATGGCGAGGATAGCGCCGCGAATAACTTCCGTGGCATAGGCACCTTGAACCAGACCGATCACGATGATGCCAGCGACCAGGCCGCCGACATCAACCGATCCATAGCCAAGCTTGACCATGATCGTGTTGAGGAATTGTGTGCCTGCATAATAAAGGATCAGAAGCAGGACCAGCTCGGGGATGCCGCGAACGACAGTGGTGTAAACCGCGAGCAGGTCTTTTATGACAGGACTGCCATAGAGCTTTCCTGCCGCCCCGCAAACGCCAAGCAGCAACCCAAACAGATAACCGCCGACGGCTATCTGCAAGGTATTCAGCAGACCGAAGAAAAGCGCACGCCCCCAACCCGGCGGGTCATAGGCAAGCAGGCTCCAGTCGACTATTGCGGGGAAGACAGAGTTCATGTGAACAGCCTTGAAACGGACTTACTGGCCAAAAACGTCGAAGGTGAAATACTTCTTCTCCACGCGATCATATTCGCCGTTTTCGCGAATGGTCTTGATGGCGACGTTGAGCTTTTCACGCAGATCGTCTTCGCCCTTGCGCACGGCAACGCCAACGCCCTGACCGAGAATCCCCACATCGTCAGCCGGTGTTCCTTTGCTTTCGCAGCAAGATTTGCCAACATCTGTATTGAGGAAGTCGATCAATGCACTGCTGTCGGCCATGACCGCATCAAGACGTCCGGCGGCGAGATCGTTGTTGGCTTCGTCCTGCGTCTGGTATTCTTTCAGTGTCGCGCCTTGTGGCACAAAATACTTGTCAACATAGGCCTGATGGATCGTGGACACCTGAACACCGATAACCTTATCAGCCATGCCTTCCGGCGTGACTTCGAACTTCACGTCTTTCGCACCAATGATCATTGGTGGGATCTTGTAATATTTATCGGAGAAATCGACGCGCTTTTTGCGCTCGTCGGTGATCGACATGGAACCCATGATCATATCGACCTTGCCGCTGGTCAGCGCCGGAATAATACCATCCCATGCAATTGGCACGGTTTCGCATTTAAGGCCAGCAGCTTCGCAGACAACGCCAGCGAGGTCGATCTCAAAACCCTGCCATTTACCGGAAGCATCGGGATAATACATTGGCGGATAAGGCTCTGCGCCAAATGCAACCTTGAGGGTTTCTGCCTGAGCCGCTGGAGCTACTGCTGTGACCGCCAAAAATGCAATTGCACACGCCTTGATTATTGCTTTCATGATTTCCTCCGTTTTATCGTTCCACATTGTCCGCAATCTTGGTGTTACGGCTTGTTCTTCAGCTATGCGTTGAGCTGATGAATTTACGCAGGCGCTCCGATTTAGGATCGCCAAATATCTGTTCGGGTGAGCCTTGTTCCTCAATCTGTCCGCCATGCAGAAACACAACCTTCGTCGCGACATTGCGCGCGAATTTCATCTCGTGCGTGACGAGGATCATGGTGCGGTGTTCTTTTGCCAGATCATGGATGACTGAGAGCACTTCGCCGACCAGCTCCGGGTCGAGTGCCGAGGTTGGTTCGTCAAACAGCATAGCCAAAGGCTGGATAGCGACGGCGCGCGCTATTGCGGCACGCTGCTGCTGGCCACCGGACATGAAGGCCGGATAGACGTCACGTTTCTCATAAAGCCCGACACGGCGCAAAATGACTTCCGCTTCAGCGATAGCTTGGTCTTTTGGAACGCCCAGCACATGAACGGGCGCTTCGATCACGTTTTGCAGAACCGTCATATGCTGCCATAAATTGAAGCTCTGGAAGACCATGCCGAGGCTTGCACGGATGCGCTGTACCTGTCGCGCATCAGTTGGTTCCATGCCGTGGCTACGCGTGTACATCTTGATCTCTTCGCCGTGAATAGCGATTGAACCGGCGCTGGGAATTTCCAGCAGATTGATGCAGCGTAGAAGGGTCGATTTTCCCGAGCCACTGCCGCCAATAATGGCGACTACATCACCGGAATTGGCTTCGAGTGAAACGCCTTTCAGGACGTCGAGCGTACCGAAACGTTTGTGTAAGTCCTTGACCGCAATCGCGATGTTCGTGTCCGTCATTAATTTTCAATTTCAAAAGCATAATCCGAGACGTCTAAACATCCGCATGACGAATAAGCGGACGCATTTTGCCATCAGCTCACGGATTAATACGTGAGTTGTGGTGAGCGGTTCAGCTTTCGAAAGTGCTCCTCAACTTGACTGCATTTCCCCCGCTGCCTTGTTGGAACTTTCCTTAGGCAGTCGTTTTATAATGGAAACTATACAGATGCATAATTACTATGCAAGTGCATAATTTGACGCATCTCTACTTTGCCTTTGTGATCATACGTGCGACATAAACCTCCGAAGGAGAATCTTAGTTTCATGCCGAGCCTGTTCAAACGCGCCCCAGAAAGCGAACGCCGTCGCGAGTTGATTGAAGCGACATTGGAGTGCATATCCGAGCTTGGCATTCAGGCGACGACGGTGCGTGCGGTTGCAGCGCGCGCTGGTGTGACGAACGGGCTGATCCGCCATCACTTTGAAAACAAAGCCAATCTCATCATCGAAGCCTATCGTCGCACGATGGAACTCATCACTGCGTCTAGTATGGAAATATTGGAGTCCGGCGAGGGAACTCCGCATCAGCGGCTCTTGAAATTCATCAAGGCAACGCTGGAAGGCCAAGCATCAGATTATAGAATGTTATCCCTCTGGGCGACCTTCATCAGCCAGAATCGCGTCGACCCTTTGATCACGGCAGTGCGTGATGAAAGCTACGCCAATCTCCGCCAGGCGACTGAACCGCTTCTCGCCGAAGTTTTCACAGCCGAAGGACGAGCGCTCACACCTGTAGAAATTGAACGCGCCGCCATTTGCGTGCATGCCATACTGGACGGTATATGGATCGAAGCCTGCCTCGATTTAACGCGCGAGAACACAGATATGTTTGTGAAACTCGCAACAGAAATGATCGAAAGAGTGTTGGATATTCAACTCGATTGAATTTCCGACTGATCGAATAAACCCATTAGATTTAGCACCAATTAAATCGATGTCGTCATTAGCAAACGTCGCCAATCGTTGGCTCTGGGTTCAATTAGGTCGTTTACGCGGGGACTTTCCTTGTCGGCAAGGCAACAGGTGCACCCAGATGAGGTTGATATCACACATATCATGTTGTGCACTACCCTATTACCTACTGTGATAGGCGATTTTTTGACAAGTTTTAGAGAGCTACTTATCTAAACTAGAATCCCTCCAAACGATTGTGCTTGCACCACACTTTCCCTTGAAGCTAGACATGCAACCGAACCAAACCACTGGTCAAATCCTTTGGCTTTGTTTGGTTTTTCTAAACCACCATTGCAAAGGCTCCGGCCAAGAATGCAAATAAACACAACCCCAAAGCCAATCTTTATCAAGTCTCTAGCAATCTGCGTATCAACCACCAGAAGCATGAAGCCTTGATTGCAATCGCTCCGCTTGACGATGATGAAGCGCTTAATATTGCCGACCCCACAGCATCTCCTGAAAATTGTCTACTCCCATCAGTGTTGGGCAGTAAATTATCAAGTGCCGGAAGAGCTTCCAGAAAAAACGAGGCGCGTTTGGTCTCTTATCCCGTGATGCATATCAGCATCTCGTCGACTGCGTTGGTGTTGTATGAATTATTTTCCAAAGCAGAAATATATCCCGGCTCTATTATACTTATGAACAAAGGTAAACGCAGCTCGATTACTCAATGAGGCGATTTTTCTGATGATCCGCTTGCAAAACGATCCGGAAAATCCAGTCTCCATCGAGATGACGAGGAGCTGGCGTACTCATGGCATGAAGCACGAGTAGGTATTGCATTGCAAGAGGAGGCGTCATCGCGTTCTGCGCTCTTGCGACGGCTGGTGCAACTGCCATCCTCGGACCGGTGAACCTTGTCGATTTGCTTGCGCCGCATATGGACCGTTCATTCAGCTTTCGTCGAGCTCGCTCGCATATACCGTGTCAATATTAACTGTGCTTCATTGTGGCTGATGGCCGGACCGATTTGACCGTGAACTTGTTTTTCAAAGGCAAGTGCTGGCCAGTCTTCTGGCCACATTGATCGGCAAGCCATTTCTTTAGACATTATAGGAGGACCGTCGAATTATGTACTTTTGATATTAAGACCAATGTCGATCTTTTTCCTATTGAACTCGGACTTTTTGTGTATCCTGTGCCCTGTTTTCAGAAGCGAGCCTTACACGATGCCAAAACGCCTATTCTACATATGGATAGCCATTTTTGTTTTGGTGACAGGCGCACTTAACTGGTTGCTAAACCCAACCCCGCCCACTTCACCCTCCATTGGTGGAGGTGGCTATGATTTGTCCAAGCCAGTCTACACGTTGCTACTCTGGGCTTTCTTGATCTTATGGACATCGATTGCCGCCGTAACCGGCATGATTAGTAAAGATACTTTTTCTGCACGACGAGCATTTCTGCTCGCCGCTATTGGCGCATTAATGGCGATCATATTCTTTGCGATCTACGGTCAAAACATACACTGATGATTTGAGCGGTTTAAAAATTTCGGACCTGCTCTCTTAGGTCTCGAGAGAAGCGATCAATTTCTGCCCGATCTATTTCTCTTTTTTTCAACACCTCCGCAATCGATGTCTCGCTCTCATCAAGCATCGCAAGATATTTACCTTTCAAATCGCTGTTCTCCGGTACGGCTGCAATATTTTGGCGAATGCGATTTTGTTCATCTTGAAGAGACTGGAGCTTTTCCTCAGAACTCTGAAGTTGCCGCTCCTTTTCAACTTTCTCCCGTTGCGCTTTCGCAAGTTTGGTAAATTTGTCCGCCACATTCTTATCAGCGGCAGATGAGGACCAGCTGACAAGTGTAGCGGGATCGATATCAATTAACCCATAGCGTTCATTTTGAATTCGCTCATCCACAGCAACGACAGACCGCTCCTGCCCTGCTTTAACGGAAGCTTTCAAACGGCGATGGGATACAGTTCTTCCACTTTCGGCATCTGAAGAGAAAGACCAGCCATCCCGACTAGGATGTTCGATGACAACTATTCTGTCGCCATCCAGCGCACCAGAGATGCGATAAGTGGTAGTTTCACGCTGCTTTTCCGAGATGTGAGCGATGCCATCCACCACTTTTATATCGGTGATCTGTCTCGTTGGTTCCTGCTCTTGCGTTACCGTCACCTTGCGATCCGTTGCAAAGGCCGCAATTCGAGTATCATCCTTTGGAAGGCTTAAGAGCTCTGCATCTCCAACATAACCAGCCTGGCTGTCGTAAACAGTCAGTATCCCACCCGGCAAACTATTGTCGGATGAATTTTTCAGCATTATAGCGGCAATTGGGTGGACGCTGTTGTTGCCACTACGATAAATTGAAACCATCTCAGCATCAATTTGCGCATCAGCTATTGGTACTGACAAACTGTCGCCGTTTGTCAGATCGAATGTACCCGGCAGGGCGAAGCTCGCACTCGTATCATGCTCCGAGGCCGCCGCAACTGCACTGTTCTGACTTCCCGCCGCAGAACTGCCGCCATAACCACTAATGGCAGGAGCCGGGACACGAGCCGTATCCATCATCTGCTCATCATTCTCAAAAACTGCTGCTTTTTCACTCGCAGGCATTGATCGCAGCCGGTTATTCAGGTCGCCAGTGTCCGCCTCGAACGCATTAACGGTTGCTGTATTTACAGCGACCTCCGCCCGCTCCTTCCAGTAAATCTGGTGTAAACGCTGCTTTAATGTAACAGGATCACCAGATGTCAGGGTTAATTTAACATCTTTCCAATCTTCGCCACTCGCATTTTCTAATACAGCCCAAGCCTGCAGCCGCGCTTTACCGTCAGGTAGCGTCAGAACTCTATAGGCTGTCTTCCAGATGGGGGAAGCAACAACATAAGCTAAACGGGAATCCGTGTCCGAGAGATCACTGACGGCAATCCGAATACGACGTGAGCCATCATTTTTGCTTCGTTCGATGGACGCTGCAGCGCCCAAAATCTTAGATTTCATTTCAGCATCATCGACACTGAATGAAGTATCTTCCCCAAGTTTGATTGTCTGGATCTTCTCATCTTGATCCAACACAGTCAGCAGATAGAATTTTGCACCGTCGGCGATAGCAACAGTTTCTACGCCCAAAACTTTGCCTCTCACGGTTTTTCCATTGCTTGAGACGCTTACCGAAGTACCAGAAATTGAGGACAGCAAGCTGGAAACCGACAACAAATCTGATTGTTTAAAAGGAAGCTGCTTAAAAGTCTCGTCAAGCGGGCTTGGACCAGCGAGAGAGATATTCTTAATCTCGCCCTTTCCACCCTTAAGGACCAAGCTTTTCAGTACGTCATCAACCTGAGCAAGTGGAACCTCGATTTCTACATTACCATCACTCGAAACCACAGGCTTTCTGGATATTTCCGCGACGCCACCTGAAGACAGAGTCACAGCATCAATAGAGCTTACCTCAGACGCCAACGCCGATGTATAAAGTACAATAACGGCTACGGACGTGAACGTAATAAGCTTGATCATTTAAATCTCCAGTTAAATGAAGGGGTTCGAGAGCCAACCGTATAACGCTTATAAGCCACTTATGGATTTTGTGCGGTAAGATTTAGATCAGAATACAATATTTACCGGTTATTTATCACTTGAACCACCGCCTGTGGCGACAAGCTTACAACCACCATGACCTGCTTCACCACTTTGACTTTAGACGAAAATGCCGCAGTGATCTGTGCCTTCTGCCTTGATCGTACTGGACACGGCTTAAGTAGCATACACCTGCCCCTTTGCTCCCCGTCATTGACAGCAATTCCGAGTAGGCTGCCAATTTTCAAACCAATATTTGAGCTTGCGTTGATGCCGATGGCAAGCATTTGAGTATCTGGCTGGCCATCTTACCCAAGGCTGCTTGACGCCGGAGGCACAAGCACAGCCCCAGCTCGGTCATGGTGGCCATTTGGCCCAATTCGATCTGCGGGTGGGATTAGTTTCCGTGTAATCTCCGACGAGTTAAAATCCGCATCAAACACGATTGTCGCCTGTCCGACATCGAAAGGTTCTGCGCCTGTAACCTCGGCACTTGTGATACTGGGAGAGTTATCGCTAATCGAAGCCATAAACGCAAAAACCACGCAAGTTAATGCGATTATGCTGCAAAATCATACCGTATTGGAAACAAATGCGGAGCGCCTTTTCCGGTATAAACCATGCCATTATTTTATGCGCTCAGAACGCACTATTTAAAATTGATACTGCACTGAATGGGAATGCTAAGGCTTGACAACTTAAAATGGCGCAACCGCAAAAACCTTACCCTATGTTGCATATATGCTACCCCAAATTGTATTGGGTTGTGTTAGCTAATTATAAATTAGCTGATTCAGGAGTACGGCATGTTGCACCGGAAGTACGCCCTTCTTTCCACTTGTTCCGCGTTCGCCTTCACTGTCTTTCTTCCCACAGCGCTTTTCATTGTTCCGACCCAAGCTCTCGCTGCCTGTACTACTACAGGTAGCTCGACGGTATGCTCATCAGCCGCACCTTCGACGTGGACCGCTACTGTTGGAACAGGGCGTACAGACAATAACAAATCTGTGGAAGTACAGTCCGGCGCGCAAATTAATACAACTAATTCAAACGCTATAAGTATTGGGGATGGCGGTATTATTACCGTTCGAAACGGTGGCAGTGTTACGAATACGTCTAACCCTTCAGGGGCCGGTTTGTTCGGTACCGGGCCGAATACAATTGAGTTCGGCAGCAATGGTCAGCTTATTATTGAACAAGGTGGACAGGTCATTTCAAACGGCACGAATACTCGTGCGGAAGCCGTGAATGTTCATGGTTTTGGAAATACGATTATCAATCGTGGTCTTATTCAGGGTCAAAGCAGCGCCGCTATCTGGTTCGAAGATCAAACGATTGGCGCTAAAAATACCGTAGACAATTACGGAACGATACAAAAATTGGGCGGCGGCAGCGTGATCGGCACCAATGGCGGCGCTGGCATCAACTTTATCAACCGGACTGGCGCTCAGGTAATTGGCGATCTGAGCTTTGCAGGCGGCAACGATACACTGACTTTTGAACCAAACTCTGTCGTTACGGGTAACATCAACGGCGGCGGTGGTATTAACGACCTTATTCTTCAAGGTATTTCAGGGTCGAGCGACACACTCGCAGGCGCACTTAGAAATTTTACCACTTTGACTAAAAACGGTGACGGCCTATGGACTGTAAGCGGCAGCTTATCCGGATTTACCACTGTTACGGTAAACGACGGAACGCTGGCTCTGACAGGCAACAATCTCGATTACACTGGCAATGTGATTGTTCGTCCAGATGGTGTGCTTGAAGCGCGTGCGCAAAGCCTTCCAGTTAAAACCATCGCAGTGAACAACATCAACAACGTACAGAATGATGGCCTTGTTCGCTTCACCCAGCCTGATGATGGCACTTATACCGGTCAAATAGTTGGCTCCGGCGCAGTTGAAAAGACAGGGACAGGCGTTCTTACCTTGACACCGGCAACGGTGGCTGGAAACACTTATTCCGGCGGCACACGGATTAATGAAGGTACAATTGCTGTTTCAGCTGACAGCGCGCTTGGCAATGCGAATGGCGGCCTCACATTTGACGGCGGAGCTTTGCGTTTCGACTCTTCCTTTGATCTAGCAAACAGCCGTGCGATTGTTCTAAACGCCGGTGGCGGCACGTTCGATACCAATGGCAATACGACCAACGTCACACAAGTCATTACTGGCACGGGCGGGTTCAGCAAAACAGGCGCTGGTGTGTTGAACCTTGAGGGTGCCAATACATATAGTGATACAACGACGGTAACTGGCGGTGCGCTTTATGTAAATGGCGATCAAAGCGCTGCGACAGGTCCAACAAGTGTAGAGAACGACGCCACGATCGGTGGTGTAGGTACGATTGGTGGCAATGTTACCTTGCAAAATGGTGGCACTCTTGCGCCAGGTCGGGCTGGAGATGCACCGGGAGAACTCACAGTTAACGGTGATCTCGCTCTAAGCAGCGGCTCAATGCTTGAATATAGTTTCGGGCAGGCCAACGTGGCCGGTGGGCCTCTCAACGACCTCACCACAGTTAAGGGAAATCTGAACCTCGACGGCACAATCAACGTCGTCGCTACCCCCGGTGGATCGTTTGACCCAGGCGTTTATCGCGTTATCAGCTATGACGGCACGCTGACTGATAATGGTCTGACAATCGGAACTATCCCAGCTAGCGGTTATTACGTTCAGACGGCAGTTGCCAACCAGGTCAATCTGGTCAACACGAGTGGGTTGAACCTGACCTATTGGGATGTCTGGCCTGCATCAAATGGCGCAATCGGAAATGGTGCAGTTAATGGCGGAGCCGGCACATGGCAGAGTTCGGGCTCGGGTGGAGCCAACATCAATTGGACCGAGCCAACCGGAGCGATCAATGCGCCATATCTGGATGACGCGTTTGCAATTTTCATGGCAACGGCAGGAACCGTCACAGTTGACAACAGTGCAGGTGATGTTCGTGCATCAGGCATGCAGTTCGCGAGCAACGGTTATGTAATTACCGGTGATGCTATTACGCTGGTAGGTTCGCCCTCATCGATCATCCGTGTGGGCGATGGTACAGCAGCTGGTGAGGGTTACACTGCTACCATCAACTCTATTATCACTGGAAATACCCAACTTACCAAAACTGATCTTGGCACACTTATCCTTGGAGCATCCAATACCTATGCAGGGGGCACCGCAATCAATGGCGGCGTGCTTCAGGTCGCAGAGAACAGTAATTTGGGTGATGCAGCGGGCAACGTATCTTTTAATGGCGGCACGTTGCGAACGACAGCCGACTTTACAATCGACCGGGCCACTGAACTGCAATCCGCTGGTGGCACAATCGAAACGACCAACGCAACGAAGTTAGATTACGATGGTATTGTGACCGGTGACGGCAATTTGACGAAGATCGGCACAGGCACGCTCGTATTGAATGGCACCAACACTTATGCAGGCGGAACAGCCATTAGTGCAGGGGTTGTTCAGATCGCGTCTGACGCAAATCTGGGATCGGCATCTGGTCAACTTAGCATTGATGGAGGCACACTTCATTCAACTGCTGACATCTCAATGAATCGCTCCACGACCATCGGTGCTGGTAATGCGACGATTGAAACGGATACAGGTACGACACTCGCACAACAGGGAAGTATTGCCGGAACCGGGTCACTGATCAAAACGGGCGAAGGTGCGCTTGTTCTCACTGGCACAGGAGCCTACTCAGGTGGCACCACTATTGCATCAGGGTTACTTCAGCTCGGCGATGGAGGGACGTCAGGGTCAATCGTTGGTGACATAGCCAATAACGGTACTTTGGCATTCAACAGATCTGACGCACTTAGCTTTGACAGTGCAATTTCCGGCGCGGGTAATGTCCGTCAGATCGGGACCGGTGTAACAGTTCTTAACAAGCAGAGCACTTATACTGGTACGACCTCTGTCGAAGCTGGAACACTCGCAGCAGGTGCAACGAACACTTTTAGTTCCAATTCGGATTTTGAAGTCGCACAAACGGGAACTCTGGCTCTTAATGACTTTAATCAGTCACTTAAAACATTGAACAACTCCGGAATCGTTGATCTTGGCCCGAACCCAGGTACGACGCTGACCGTCACCGGCAACTATACCGCGAATGGCGGTACGGTTCTAATCGGAACGGTGCTCGGCAACGACAGTTCAATCACCGATCGGCTTTTGATTGGTGATAATACAAGCGGAAGCGGTGTTCTTTCAGTCAAGAATGTCGGCGGAAGTGGTGCTCAGACTGTTGAAGGTATCAAAATCGTCGATATTACTGGTGCATCTAATGCCACGTTCACGCTACTTGGTGATTATCAATTCCAGGGAGCGCCTGCTGTAGTTGGTGGTGCTTATGCTTATCAGCTCTACAAAAACGGAAAATCTAACCCGAATGATGGCGACTGGTATCTACGTTCTACGATCAAAGATCCAACGGGTGGCGGTGGAATAACCGGCGGAGGCGACGGTGATGATGGCGAAGAAATCCCGCTATATCAGCCTGGTGTTCCGAGTTATGAAGCCTATCCGCAGCTTCTTCAGGGTCTAAACGGCTTACCAACAATGCAACAGCGTGTAGGTAACCGGTACTGGAGTAATGCCGGGAATATTATACTTGCAGAAGGTGCTGACCCGGTTGGTTCTCCCTATGCCCCAGCACAAGAGGCTGGCTCTCTGATTGAGGGGAATGGAGTATGGGGGCGCATTGAAGGTGCTCATACAAATTCCGACCCGCGTTTCTCAACTTCCGGAACGGACTACAGCTTCAACACACTCAAACTGCAAGCCGGACTTGACGGCATGTTGGCCGAAACAGAAAGCGGCAAGTTGATCGGCGGCATAAGTATCCATTATGCCCATGGTAAAGCAAAGACAAGCTCACTCTATGGCGAGGGCGATATCTCGACAGATGGCTATGGTTTTGGCGGAACCCTCACCTGGTATGGCGATAACGGCTTCTATCTTGATGGTCAGGCACAGGTAACATGGTATGATAGCGATCTGACGTCTAATCTCGCTCATATGGGATTGGTGGAAAGCAATAACGGCTTTGGCTATGCCTTCTCTGCGGAAAGCGGTAAGCGCATTTCAATTGATCAGAGTTGGTCCGTAACCCCGCAAGCTCAGCTGACTTATTCGAATGTAAATTTCGACAGCTTTAACGATGCTTTCAACGCCCGCGTTAGTCTCGACCGCGGAGAGAGCCTCCAAGGCAGGATTGGTTTATCTGTTGAGCGTCAGAACTCTTGGTACAATGCCAATGGTCTTATCGATAGAACCTATCTCTACGGTATAGCAAACCTCTACTATGAGTTCCTGGAAGGGACAAAGGTTGATGTTTCCGGCACGAGTTTTGCCAGCCAGAACGAACGTCTATGGGGCGGAATCGGTTTAGGTGGCAGCTACAACTGGAACAGTGATAAATATTCGATCTATGGCGAAGGTTCGATCAATACCAGCCTCGAGAGCTTTGCCGACGGTTACAGCTACAAGGGCACTCTGGGCTTCCGCGTTCGTTTTTAAAATTTAGTGAATAATAGAACCCCATCCGTAATGACATAAATTACGGATGGGGCTTCTTGAACAAGAGCATCTAAAAATTGTTCTTTGTAGATACTATGGTCATCTCCAGCTTAATTCAGTTCTGCGACTCTCTTTTTATAATACGCATACCATTCGAATATTGCGTGTAACCTGGTTCATTTCCTCTTGGCGCAACAACGCGAGGCTGCTCGGGTCGCTGAACCTGTTCTGGTCGTTGAATTGGTCTTTGCACAGGAGGCCGGGCATAATCATCTCGACGCTCGGGCCTTGGGCGACCTGAATCATTCCGCCATCTATCCGAGCGGTAGTAGCGACGATCACGATAATATCGTGAATCATATCTCGGGTTATTACGGTAAGTAATGGCTGATCCCGAGTAGTAACCCCCATACGAAGGCCCGTAATCTCTATAGCCATCGTATGAGTATGACTCACTTACGCAGCCAGCCAATGTGAATGATAACACTATAACAGTGCCGATAGACGTAAAAGCTTTAATAATGGCCATAACTTGCTAGCCTCATTTTGTGAACATTTCGGAATTAACAATCGGCCTTCAATCGATAAAGAGCAAGTCACGAAGTTCATAGAGCTTGTTATGGTCTGAGATTAAAAAGCTCTGGGTGGACATCTATCGACGAACGAGACTAGCCCCAAAACCAGGCTAGGCTAAGAGTTTTGCCGCATTCGAGAGGCAAGGAGCTTAATACCGTCGGCGATGCGATTGATGGGAATGGAAGAATACGCGATACGGAAATAGCGACACGGCCTGTCATCGCTCCAGAAGAATGGCGCACCGGATTCGATGAGCACGCCGTCCTCGCGCAAATCGCGAGCCAGTTTGTCGGCATCCATGCCTTCTGGGCCTTCTATCCAGAAGGCAGTCCCGCCAAAACCCGATTTACCTGCGATCTTTAAACCTTCACGTTCAAGCGCATCGATCATAACTATATGGCGTTTGTGATACTCAATGCGCATCCGATGAATAACCGCATCGTAATGGCCAAGTGCTAGGAAATAAGCGGCGGTTCGCTGCAAATGGCCTGGGGGGTGCCGCAACATCAGCGCACGCAAAGCTCTTGCTTCACGAATAACGGGCGCTGGTGCCACAAGATATCCGAGCCGTAAGCCCGGAAACAATGATTTTGAAAAGCTTCCTACATAAAGTACACGGCCATATCGATCGAGCGATTTCAGTGCGGGTGTCGGGGGTTGAAGAAAACTCATCTCGAATTCATAATCGTCCTCGACTATGACGAAATCACGTTCTGCGGCTGCTTCCAGAAGAGAAATGCGCCTTGCTCGCGGCATTGTCGCAGCGGTTGGCGACTGATGGCTCGGCGTTACAAAGACTGCATCGATACCATTCGGAAGCAATTCCGGTGGCAAGCCACCTTCATCAACATCGAGTGCGGTTACATGAGCTCCGGTCAAATGAAGTGTCGCGCTAATATCAGGATGCCCTGGATTTTCGCAGACGACATGCGAGCGATTTGTCAAAAGCAGATGACTGATAATCCAAAGTGCATTTTGAGCACCAACCGTAACCAATATCTCGTCGGGCTCTGCACGGATACCTCGGCTCGGTAGGGTACGGGACCTGATGTAGTTTACGAGTTCCACGTCGTCAGCAGCTGCAAAATCGCCAGCCATAAGGATGAAATCCTCGCGCGCCAAGGCCCGGCGAGCGCAATCGCGCCACGCAGCCAGATCAAATAATGTCTGGTCCATCTGCCCGTACAGAAAAGGGTAACGATAGCGCCGCCAATCCAAAGGCTTTCGAATTGTCTTCGCTATATTGAAACCGGGCCGCAGCTTGGAGGACCAATCTACCGCTGTATTTGGCGTCTGCAAAAAATCTTCATCCGGGCGACTGATCGGAGGTGCTATAGCTACATGATAAGCGCTCCTCGAATGCACTTCAAGATAGCCCTGCGAAACAAGCTCCTGATAAGCCAATGTAACCGTAAGTCGCGATATTTTCAGATAATCTGCTAGTCCTCGCGTCGACGGCATACGCGCTCCGGGCAAGATAGCACCAGAAAGAATAGCGGATACTGTTGTTTCCCGAATTTGAGACTGTAATCCGGTACTTCGAAAGCCATCAATGAAGAAAATCGTCGGCGAGACAGAACCCAAGGCCTCACTCCATTAGTAAATCAGCAAATATGCTGAAAATCACGTCGCTCTTCAGCGTCTTGTTCCAACTCATCAATAGTGTTTCTTCTTTCTATTTCTCCCAATAAAAAATTTTGGATTGTAAAGTGCATTCTAGCCGGGATTTCATGATGAAGGAATCTCAGTCAGCAATCTGGACTTATTGACTATTCAAACTGGATATAAGTCAAAATTGCTGACATGGCTATCGTTTGTGTGCGGAACTGAAGATTGGCGGAAAACGCCAGCAGTCATGACAAAGTCAGGCATGGTTCTTAAAATGGAAGGGGAACTCCATGAATTATTTTACTAGCATAAAACGGGTGGTATTATTTTCAGCTGTTGCTGCGTTTTCAACAACTGCAGCCTATGCTGAAACCACGGTTGTGGTCGGCTATCAGCAAATCGTCGGACCATTTCTCACTGCAATTGCAGATGGGAAGTTTGACGCGGCGGCCAAAGAAGCTGGATATAAGATCGACTGGCGACAATTTGCTTCGGGCGGCGATATTTCTACCGCACTTGCGTCCGGCAACGTGCCAATAGGCGTGATCGGTTCAACGGGTATCGCGGCAGCATCGACACGCGGTGTCGAGCTGGAGCTTTTCTGGATTCTCGACAATATCGGTAAGTCGGAAGCACTTGTCGCGCGCGAGGGCTCCGGCATTGAAAAGCCGGAAGACTTGAAGGGTAAGAAGATCGGTGTACCATTCGTCTCCACCTCGCATTTTCATCTTCTCGTTGGCATGAGCGATATCTGGAAGATCAATCCGCGCGATGCAGAAATTCTGAACATGACGCCGCCACAGATTGTTGCTGCATGGCAGCGCGGTGATATCGATGCGGCATATGTCTGGCCGCCTGCACTGTCCGAAATTCTTAAAACCGGCAAGGAAATCGCCAATTCCGAAGAAGTAGGCGAGAAAAGCGTACCCACTTTTGACGGACTTGTCGTGGACAAAAACTTTGCCAGTGAAAATCCGAAGTTCATGACCGCCTTCACGACAGTACTGAAGGATGCTTATGCGGACTATAAGGCCAATGGCAACCAATGGACGGCAGATTCCGCGCAGGTCAAAGGCATGGTCAAACTAATCGGTGGCAATGCTGCTGACATACCAGACGCACTCAAACTGTTGTCTTTCCCGACAGCGGAGGAACAGGCTTCTCCGACCTGGCTCGGTGGAGGCAAAGAAAGCGGTGCGCTGAAGTCCATCACTCAGAGTGCGAAATTTCTTGTTGATCAGAAACAACTAGACAAAGCGCTGGATGATTATAGCGGCAATGTAAATGGCAGTTTTGCCGAAGCCGCCGCAAAGTAATTACGTGAAGTAATTCAAGCGACTCCGCCAGCGACGGCTGCTTGAATCCGTCGTTGAACTGAGCTGGTTCCGCGCAACTTTGCAAATTCAGGTTTGCAATTGATCCGTATTGCCGGGACCACTCCTTCGTTCCCAAAAGGCGACGTTATGGAAACCTTGAACGTATCGAATGTCAGTTTGACCTATCCGGGTCTGTATGTGGAAGAAGCCGTGATTGCACTCAAGGGCGTCAATCTACAGATCGACAGCGGCGATTTTGTCGTAGCACTTGGCGCGTCTGGTTGTGGAAAAACCACTCTGCTCAATCTGATGGCTGGGTTTATGATCCCCTCAGCGGGAGAGATCACTCTAGGCGGGCGGCTTGTTCGCGGGCCAGGCGCAGACAGAGGGGTTGTCTTTCAAAAGCACGCACTTCTCCCCTGGCTCAATGTGGTCGATAACACGGAGTTTGGGCTTAAGCTTCAGGGTGTACCTAAAGCGGAGCGCCGCGAGCGCGCTGCCAAAAACCTAGCACTGGTCGGCTTGCAAGACTTTCACAACCACAAGATCTATCAACTGTCAGGCGGGATGCAGCAGCGTGTTGGTATTGCTCGCGCTCTCACTTGCGATCCTGCCATGCTGCTTATGGATGAGCCGATGGCAGCACTGGATGCTCTTACTCGTGAGACCATCCAGGAACTACTTTTGCGGGTATGGCAAGTTACCAATAAAATGTTCTTCTTTATCACTCACAGCGTCGAAGAAGCTTTGTTTCTTGGTTCGCGGCTCATTGTCATGTCGCCGCGCCCGGGACGGATCACTCACACTTACGATCTGGACTTTAACCGGCGCTTTCTGGAATGCGGTGACGCGCGCGCCGTTAAATCCAGTCCCGACTTCATCAAGATGCGTGAGACAATTCTGGGGATTATCTATGGCGATGAACGTGCATCAGGAAACCCGGAACTGGCCCATGCTTGAGTTTTTTACTCGGGCACGGCCAGTCAAGCCCGGTAAAGTCTACGGCGCTCCGGGTGACGGAAACAGTGGCTTCATCAGTTTGGTTACAGCACTCCTGTTGCTGGGAGTCTGGTTCCTCGTGACGGGCATGGGTTGGGTGAAACCGCTTTTTCTACCTTCTCCCTTCGCAGTCTATGATAAATTTGTGATTGCCATGACCGATGGTGTTGCGAACTCGACATTGGTGGAACATACGCTTGCCAGTTTAGGGCGTGTGCTTGGCGCTTTTGCCATCGCTTGTGTGACTGCAATCCCGATCGGTATCATGATGGGGATGAGCAGCTTCTGCCGCGGGGTACTTGACCCGATTATTGAATTCTATCGCCCGCTTCCACCGCTTGCCTACTTGCCGCTGATCATCATATGGCTGGGCATCGGTGAATTCCCGAAGGTGTTTCTCATCTTCCTTGCGATCTTCGCTCCAATGGCGATTGCAGCAAGAGCAGGCGTTCGCTCTGTCTCCACTGAACAGATTCACGCGGCTTACGCCATGGGTGCATCGAGAACGCAGGTAATAACGCAAGTCATCATGAAAGCCGCACTACCGGAAATCTTCACAGGTATGCGGATCGGCATTGGTGTGGGTTGGACGACGCTGGTCGCAGCAGAAATGGTAGCAGCCCATCGCGGACTTGGCTTCATGGTGCTCAATGCAGCCCAATTTCTTGCCAGTGATACCGTCATCATGGGTATCATCGTCATAGGTGTGTTCGCTTTCGCCTTCGATCTTCTCATCCGCTATATGGAGAAGGTTCTTATTCCTTGGAAGGGTAAAATTTGATGGCAACAGACGCCGTTTAACCCGACCACTTACCCCCCAACTTCTACGATAATCGCGCAGCTGTCCTGCCGCGCCACGGGAAAGCTGTACGCATTTTCCGAACAGATAGCAGATTGATCAAGGAGCATTAGAATGTCC
Source organism: Brucella sp. (assembly GCF_032066345.1). Lineage (NCBI taxonomy): Bacteria > Pseudomonadati > Pseudomonadota > Alphaproteobacteria > Hyphomicrobiales > Brucellaceae > Brucella > Brucella sp. The sequence continues at coordinate 1,901 of NZ_DAMBKZ010000035.1, read as the reverse complement.
GCTGGGCACCTCACAGAAAAGCAATTTTCCGACCTATTCGACGCCTTTAACCGACATGACATCGACGCGATCATGACATTTTTTGCTGAGGATTGCGTGTTCTATACCGTTGGTGGTGAGGAAGTTTATGGCACCCGCCTCGAAGGCAAAGAGGCAATCGCCAAGGCGTTTTCCGGTGTCTGGGCCACAATGTCAGATGCCAGCTGGGACGGTCATCGGCACTTCGTGAGCGGAGATCGCGCCGTTTCCGAGTGGACGTTTCGCGGCACTGATGCAAACGGTGCGCGCATTGAGGCAGAAGGTTGCGATCTCTTTACGCAGCGGGGCGGCAAGATCGTCCGCAAACAGGCATTCCGCAAAAACCGGCCTTTGCTGACTGCATAGGCCTCACCTGTGCCAGTCGGTGATTTGGAGGACCGACACATGAATACTCACACGCTCAATAACTATTCCGCCAAGCAGCCATTCGACCCTGCTTATGATCCGGTGGTCGCGAAGACGCCCGGTCAAGGCAGAGACTACGCGCCGACTTATTGGATCGGCACAGCTGGGCCCGCACCGGAAGATGACGGCCCCATTCACGGCGATGTCGACGCTGATGTCGTCATTGTTGGTTCCGGATATACAGGATTGTCAGCTGCCATTCATCTCGCCCGCGATCATGGCATTAAAGCGGTGGTGCTGGAGGCCAACGGGGTTGCGTGGGGGTGCAGTACCCGCAATGGAGGTCAGGCCCAAATCTCTGCGGGACGGCTTAAACGGTCGCAATGGATTGAGCGTTGGGGCGTGGACGTCGCTAAAAAACTTCACAAGGAAATTGCAGAAGGTTTCGATCTCTTCCGCTCACTTATTGCCGAACCAGAGATTGACTGTGATCCGCAAGACGGCGGACATCTGTATATTGCGCATCGCGACAAGGTCATCCCTTCGCTGGAGAAAGAATCCCGCTTACTCAATGAAGTATTCGGATATCGCACCCGCATGGTCAGCCGCGATGAAATTCACAGCGACTTCATCCGCGATCAGGAAGCGTGTGGCGCCATGTATGAGCCAGATGGCATTGGTGTACATGCAGCCAAGCTTGCTTTCGGCTATCTACAACTTGCGCGCAAACTCGGCACAAAAGTGCATGTGGCAAGCCCGGTGCTGAGCTGCCGCAAGAATGGAAATATTTTTCATCTCCAAACTCCTAACGGAACTGTAAAGGCGAGGCAGGTTTGTTTCGCGACAGCTGGCTATACGTCGCCTGAGCTCCATCCGTGTACGCGCCATCGGCTTATGCCGATACTATCAAATTCAGTGGTAACCCGCCCACTGACGGCCGAAGAAATCGAAGCCTGTGGCCCGAAGACCGGAATCCCACTGACTGATACCCGAACACTTCGCCACTATTATCGCTTCTTGCCAGATGGGCGAATGCAGATTGGCAGTCGCAGTGCGATTACGGGGGCAGATGCGTCGAACCACCGGCATTATGACTTGCTGCTTGCAGGTCTCTACCGGAAGTTCCCGACATTGGCAGGTATTAAAGTTGATTATTCCTGGTGGGGTTGGGTTGATGTCAGTCATGACATGATGCCCCGTATCTTCCGCCCTGATCCGACGCAGGAAATTTATTACGCCATGGGCTACGGCGGGAATGGCGTGATGTATTCTGCACAGGCGGGACGTCGAGTTGCACAATTGATGGCCGGTCGCGGACAGGGACTGGACCTACCGATTTTCACATCAGAACTACCGAGCTACGGCATGTTGACGCCATTCCGGCGCATAGGTCAGCGCGCCATGTACCGCTGGTATGCCCTGAAAGACGAAATTCTCTGAATAAAAGCGAAAGGTATGCGCCATGAAGATGACGACGGAAGAAGCGTTCGTAAAGGTCTTGCAAATGCATGGAATTG
>NZ_DAMBKZ010000034.1:0-37118 GCF_032066345.1 Brucella sp. | reverse complement strand
TCGTCAGGCTCATAACCTGAAGGCCGCAGGTTCAAATCCTGCCCCCGCAACCAAATCCCAAACCTAAAGCAAATCAAATTGATTTTATCTATTTTATGAATTCTTCGGGCATGAGCGAGTATACGCTTGAGTTCTCGCAGAGAAACGTTTCCAAAGCGAGTTTTCTACGCGAAGAGAGCGTGAACCGCGGAGAAGGAAGTGAGTAAATTCCCCTAAGAATATTACCGTTGATCCTAAGTTACACATTATCAACAGATTAGGGCGCTCTATGGTCGAATCCGTGGTTCGAATCCCATCAAGAGCAATGGTGCTTATTTAAAGCTTTGTCGCGAATTCTCTTATGCGCTCAATGATTTTCTCGAAGGTGGGGCGCTCTCGATAATAGAGGGACCTCGTGCTGCGATAGGCTGCCTGATATTCAGCGGAGACGGCTTCGTCGGTGACGTTGAAGGCCGGATTGACCGTCAGATCCCGCTCCTCAGACCGGAACCGCTTTTTCTTGTGAGCGAAGTAGCTGTCGCTGCCCAAAAACTCGAGAACCTCGGTATTTCCGAGAAGCGCATAGACATCGTAGTAGTGACGCAGGAAGTTCGCGGGAAACTCTCCTGTTTCGCGCTGCTTGCGGAATTTCGTGGAGATCGTCTGAAGTTTTTCCACCAGCGTGTAGCCGGGATGGTAACAAACGATGCCAAGCGCGCGATTGTCGGCAATGTCCACCTTGTCGAAGGCAAATTCGTAGGCCCATGAACTGATGTCGACCGGCCGGTTCGGTGTGACATCGTCGAATCCGAGCTCCAGGAGGACGCCTTCGTTCAGGTCCGTTTCATCTGAGGTTGCCGTGGGATAATGCAGGCGGATGCCGCCGCTTCGAAACTTCTCGTCATCGAAGACATGATCCCGCTCGACACTTATTATTCCGTCGATCGAGATTTCTTCCGCCAGCCTGTCATAGAAATTCTGCCGGCTTTCAATTTGTTTCGGCTTGTCCTGATTGCGGCCGACGGCGACAGCCATTCCCTCGGGCGGATTTATCCGAAGATCGATGTCTTCGGAGAAGCGGTCGATAATTCCGAAGCCCTTGGAAAGCGATGTGCCGCCTTTCAGCTCGAAGGAATACCCCGCCAGCTTCAGGCCGAAGAGGCAATGCATGATCCAGTAGTCCTTTTCCACCAGGGCAGGCAGAATACCCATCTCTTCGCCGACGATGCGGAGCAAGTCTGCGAACTCCGGGTGCCGGTGCAGATAATCACCCATCTGCAGCTTCCAAGTCAGCGAGGACGTCTCTGAAGAACTTCTTCGCCCGCACGCCGCCATAGCCTTCGGCGGCCTGTCGCAGGGCATGGTGATCGAGCTGTTTCGCTGTCCTCCTCACGCGTTCCAGCACCTGGGTTTCGTCCTCGGCAAGCCGTTTGAGATTGTTGACCAAGTCGACCACCAAGAACTCTTTGGTTGCGATTGCTGGAAACTCGGGCTTCATCCGGAAATCATAAACCCGACTTCCAAGCTTGAAGCGGCCATGGCGCTTCTTGTTATACACAACGGCTTCGTTATAAAGCTGTGTGGCACCGACGCCGAGGGCATTATAGGTATTTGGCGTCAGCAGCAGAAACCGCTTGTCCTTCAGAAACGCTTCCACGAGGTCGCGGTCACTGGCTGGCGCGTGCCCAAAGCTGGTGGTTTTCGGGCGCATGTAGACGCCGCCGGAGAGCTTTCTCAGCTCACCGGCATCCAGCAACTTCCGAAGGTCCCGATCCACCGAGGTGGTCCATCGCGTCAGGTCTGCTCTGCGATAAACCTTGCCCGGGACAAGATGTTGTTTCAGTTCGTCCAATTTGGTCATGTTTTTCATACCTACCCTCAAAATAGGGCATGGCGCGGATTGTGCAAGTATTTTCATTAAAAATTCATGCACATCAGCAACGGTTGGGGTATGCCGCTTCCCAGACCTGAAATAGTCCGCCGTGATGGCTGGTAGGAAGAGATTTCAGTAGAGCATAGGATAGCTGTGGTGTTCGCAAAGAAAGATGGTTGCGAGCCCGAGCAACCAAATCTGACGCTACGCTATCCTACAGTAGGCCAAAACTACGATCCAGTACGCCAAAACGCTACGATCATCCACGCTAAATCTGCCTCACAAAACACAAATTCCAAAATCATCAGGTGCAAAGCGAGAGCTGTCCGCCCTATGACGCATCGCAGCCATAAGTACCGAACGCGCCGTCAGAGATCGGTTTGATTTCGCTGTCGCTGATGGCCGTGCCTATAATTACAAGGCGGTGAAAAGGCTGCGACACTATCTCGGCCAGCTTCATGAACGACAGGTCAGCTACCATTATGTCGGCACACTCTGCATGGACAGCTTGATTTTCACCTCAGCTGAGCGGACACTGCTTGCCGACATCAATAAGCTGCGCAGTAAAATCTGGAAAAGCTATCCCAACTGCATCATGCCCGTGGTAAAGCTATCTGATTATGCTGCTTCCTGCAAAAGTGTAGCAAAGACCTCGGCTGGTGTCTTAAATCCAAGACACTTGCGCGGCGTTGCATTGAGATTATGGGCGAAGGCAGTCAACTGCGCCTGGCTGACCTGCGTCAGATCCGTGTTGCTGGGTAAATACCGTCGGATGCGCTTGTTGATGTTCTCAATAGCGCCTTTTTGCTAGGGTGAATTGGGATCACAAAACCAGCTTCTTGCCCCCATTCCATCTTCCAAAGCCTGATAAGCCATAAACTCGGAACCACGATCAAAGGTAAAACTGCGGCGTGCGTGATAAGGCACTGCGCCGAAGGTCTGAATGATTTTGTTCATGATAGGCTTTGAGTGCCGACTGCTGTTTTTAATGATGACGCAATAACGGCTATTGCGTTCAACAAGCGTCATGACATTGGCTTCCCCAAGGTCACGTTCAAAGATAATCAAATCACCTCCCCAGTTACCGAATTGCAGACGATTGCCAATAAAATCAGGACGTTGATGAATACGAAATGCTTCTGGAATGCGGGAACCGCCTGATCGTCTGGTACCGCGCGGGCAGCGTTTTGTTCGCATCTCAGCGAGGTGTTCATACAGCTTCAGCGCGTATTCTTCCTTTGAATAGATGAAACGATAGATTGTTTCTGCACACAGACGTATTGCGCTCAGACCATGGCTAATCAGTCGCCCGCAGATCTGTTCCGGCGACCAGCCATCACTAAGGTGATCGATCACGGACTTCCATAGCTCATCATACCGGATGAGCTTGCGTTGCTTCGAACGCCGCTCGCGGCATTTCTCGTCAGCAATCGTAAAGTAATAGCCATTTAAATCCTTAATCTCATCATCGTTAAACTGATTGCGTTCCAGTTCACGAAAAATCGTCGAGCGATGCCTTCCAAGCTTCTCAGCAATAACGTCAGCGGAAAGCTTTGCAGTGCGCCAGCGTGCTATTCTGCGACGCTCATCCAAATCAATTTGCGAATAGGTGCGGTACGCTCTTCGAGCGTAAATTAGCGGGGAGACGAACTTCTTCAAAACTGCCGGAGCTAAAGAACTCGTCATGGCGAAGCCGTTGGTGCCGGCCGGCATGGTGGCCAACACGCTGCAGGTGGCGCTTCAGGCGGCGTAGCGGTTTGTTTTGGATCTCGGCCTCAGGGAGATGTCGGGCAGAGGGAGGTTTCGGACGTGGGGAATTTTACAGGCAGCTAAGGAGAGGGCGGAGCTTGATACAAAGCTCGCCTCAGCGTTTGGCGGATGAACACCCTCCGGTGAGGTCCGCGCGACGCATCATGGGACTATAGCGATGCCGTGAGAAAGCGTCTGGAAGGTTGAAGATGCGTGAGGGTGTCCCTTCGGTCGGGGCCGCTCATTCGAGACAAAGCTGAGAAGGCAGAAGACCCAAACAGAGGAAAGCGGGATCGGGGGACATTGTGGACCCTAACGGGCTGCCCTCTGACGGCGTTTTCGTCGTCAGCGTCACACTCCGCGAAAACCGAACGTCGGCGGGCCAGTTGCGTTTCATTCATGCCGGGCCGAGGCAATTCTCGACTTTCGCTGCTGGCGGCGAATGAATCGGAAAGACATTCCGGCAGATAATCTGAGTTCGCTGGAGAATGGCCGTTATTATCCGCGAATGCCGGTATGATGTGTGACAAAACCTCTGATAAGATTGCGAACCATTAGAGGATTTGTAACATGCTCTCGGCGCAAGACTCGCAAAAAGCAAAGCTCAGAAGCCTCCTCGCTGCGCGCAGCATGGTGCATGCGCATGAACTGCGCGAGGCTGGCATCAGCGCACAAACGATTGCGCGCGCCGTCGAGTGCGGTGAAATCGAGCGTATCTCGCGCGGCGTTTATCAGAAGCGTGACGCGGAAGTCCAAGAGAACCAGATCCTTGCTGAAGCCATCATGCGTGCGCCCAAAGGAGTGATCGCTCTGGTGTCGGCGCTCACCTTCCACGGACTGACCGACCAGATGCCGCGGCGCGTCTGGATAGCGATCGGGACGAGCGATTGGGCACCCGTGCAGTCCTATCCCCCGCTGCGTATGGTCCGCTTCACGGACCCCTATCTGCGACAGGGCATCGAACATCAAGTAATCGCCGGCATAGACGTTCAGGTCTATTCGATCCCGAAAACACTTGCTGACCTTTTCAGAAACCCCAAACTGGTGGACCGATCGGTTGCTGTCGAAGGCCTGCGTGCTGCTCTCCAGCAACGCAAGGCAACTCCAACCGCAATCGCCCAGGCCGCGAAGGCCGGTGGCGCCTGGAAGGTCATGCAACCCTATCTTGAGGCGCTCACCTTCAGTGGCTAAAGCACCAGCGAACACGGCGAAGTCGATCAAGGATCGGCTGCTCAATATCGCCCGCAAAGAAAGTCGGGCCTTCGACGTCTTGCTGGTGCGGTTCGCGCTCGAACGGCTGCTGTATCGCCTGTCAATCTCAGCGCATCGGGACTGCTTTGTCCTGAAAGGCGGCATGTTGGTGGCCGACGATAATCGGGTGACGCGGGATGCGGACTTTCTTGGACAGGGGGACGCAGACCCTGCACGCCTGATCGCCGACTTCCGGGAGATCATGGCGATTGAGAGCGGCGACGGACTCGCCTTCGACATCGATGCGCTCGCTGCAACAGTCATTCGGGAAGAAATGGAATATGGCGGCTTTCGTCTCAAGACTGCAGCCGATCTCGAAAGGACCCGCATCCCCATCACAATCGATATCGGCTTCGGAGACGCTATGGCCGATGCGACGCAGCGGCTCGACTATCCAAACCCTGCTAGATTTTCCCGTTCCGCAGGTTCGTTCCTATCCGCCTGCAACGGTGATCGCCGAGAAATTCCAGGCGATGCTGGCGCTTGGTGTTCTCAACGGGCGTATGAAAGACTATTACGACCTGTGGGCGATATCGCGCGCGATCGACATTCCCGCTGACGATCTGGATGCGGCCATCCGCGCGACGTTTGAACGCTGCCGGACGCCGATCCCAAAGGAACGCCCACCAGGCCTGTCGGTCGAGATGTTTGGCGACGAAGGGAAGCAGCGGCAATGGCGTGCTTACGCCGCATCGCTCGAACTAGACGCTGTTTCGCTGGAATCGATCATTGAACGAGTTTGGGAGTTGGTCGGCCCGTCATGCGCGCGGATCGTAGCAAGAAGCGAGAATGAGGCATGACCGGGGGTCACGCCATCATTGACGTCTGGGAAGAGATCAATGATATCACCCAGCGCATGCTGACACTCACGCTGCGCAATCTCGAACGTAACCGTATCATTACACGCCACTATTTCCCTCAAATACCACCACGTGTTGAGTATGAGTTGACGGATATCGGCCGCGGAGCCTTGCACGCCCTGGAAGGATCCAACTTCTGGATCCGCGACAATCTGGATGTCATTAAGGCGCACCGACGCACTTACGATCAGGCGGCGTTGTGATCCAGTTTTCCTGGTTGGGATCAAAAGCTCAGACGCTGCCTCAGGCAAGCGGTGCCTGCCTGCGACCGCAGTCTGCATTTTCGATGACCGACCTGAGGCCCCGGCATAGGCATGCATGGGGCATTTAAACGCTCGTCAAAGTCGTGGTTGCAGCAAACATGAGAATGGCCGCAAAGGCGCGTATCCTCGAACGCAAATAGAAGTTGCAACGAACCAAGGGTTGTTTGGTCCCATAACCTGGTGGACTATGACGGTGATTGCCATGTCCCTTACCTTTAAAAGGGTCTGGATGTTCAAATGTCCCTCGGAAACCTCAGGTGTCGCTTTTGAGGATGCGGGATTTGCAAGCACTGGAAACAGTGAGGAGAAGCTTTGTTACGGTGAAATCAATGACGATGATCTATATATTTGATGAAGGTTGATGATGAGAGTTATTTAGAAATCATAATCAAGATCAGAGGATTTGAAGGGAGCGGTTTGATGCGGGAATATTTCGATATTCTCTTAGTGCCCGACTCAAAATTCGAGCCTTGCGATACGCCGTGTCATTCGCCTGATTGACGAGATGAACATCCATGCCTCTGCGGATGCAACTGAGGCCTCCCAGTCTTTTGCCAGACGGCGGCAGCGATTGAGCCAGGCGAAGGTTCGCTCGACGATCCACCGTTTGGGCAAAACTACAAAGCCCCTGACCTGATCGGAGCGCTTGACGATTTCAATTGCCAGCGCTTCGATATGTGCCACAGCAGTTGTTAGCTTTTCGCCAGCATATCCGCCATCGGCAAAGAGTTTCTTCACAGCCGGATAGTTGTCACAGGTGCGATTGATCAGATCGAGTGCACCGTCCCGGTCCTGAACGTCGGCAGCATGCACGATGCCTTCCAGCATATTGCCCGTCATATCGGTCACGATATGGCGCTTGCGCCCTTTGATCTTTTTGCCAGCATCATAGCCTCGTGGACTGCCAGATTCCGTCGTCTTGACCGACTGGCTATCGATAATAGCGGCTGTCGGCTCCGCCTTGCGGCCTTCCGCCAGCCGTGTCACCGCAACCAGCATTTCATTGATAAGATCAAGCAAGCCGTTGTCGCGCATCCGGTAGAAATGGTACTGCACCGTCGTAAACGGCGGGAATTCCTTCGGTAATTGCGCCCATTGGCAGCCGATTGTCGCGATGTATTGGATTGCGTTCCACAATATGCGTGGATCATGCTCGCGCGGACGGCCGACTTTACCCATCGGCTGCAAAAGCGGCGCAACAACTGCCCACTCATCGTCGGTACAATCGCTTGCATAGCGCAAGCCACGTCTGGCATAGTCTCGCCGGGCGGCTTCAGTCCAGGCCATGTGATCCTCCGTAGTCTTGGTAAACCAAAGAGAATCATAAACTACTGAAATCGCTCAACTTAATTTTCGGTTCGGCTCTTAGGAACGTGCACATAAATTCTGACAGTGAACGTATGAAAGCCGGCTGATAACAACGGTCTCTTGAGGATATAGCACTTGGTTGGAGAACAGCCGCCAGCTCCATGACAGTCGGCGGCTGTTGCTTTCAAGAACTCAACGTCGTTTTCAAAGCCGGTTATTTGTAAGCGGAAACCACGATTTCGATCAGCGTATCCCCACCCAAATCAGCAACGCCAACCGTTGCACGGGTTGGCAGCAGCGAAGGATCAATCCACTGCTTCCAGACCTTATCCATTTCAGGCTTCCTATTGAGGTCTGTTACGAAGATGGTGGCTGCCAGAAGCTTGTTCTTGTCCGTGCCTGCCTGTGCCAGATAACTGTCGAGCTTGGTGAGGATCTCACGGGTCTGGCCGGCCATATCAAGGCTTTCATCATCACAGGTGGTTCCTCCGACATAGACAATGCCGTTGTGTTCAACGACGCGATGCATGATCGGCGTCTGAATGAAACGCTCAGCCATAGTTTAATCCTTTCAGATGGTTGGGGAATTTTCCGGCTGCTCGCCATTCACGGCGAAAACAGCATCGGGGGTTTGGGGGAGTGCTGCGATTTCGCCGAGCGGCACCGGTTTTACTGGAGCACGCAGACGATAGAAGCCGACTGTTTGAGGAGCACGGTTTTGCACCTCGGCCAGAATGTCGGTGACGGTGGAACTGCACATGCGACCCTGACAGGGTCCCATGCCGCAGCGGAACATGGTTTTAAGCTGGTTGGGGCCGGCGATCTTGCAGGCTGCAGCATCGCGAATTGCGCCTGCGGTCACTTCTTCGCAACGGCAGACAATCGTGTCTCTGTCCGCCGGTGCGCGAAATGCCTGTGAAGGCAGATAAAGCGCATCAATAAAGGATCGACCGCGTGCGACGCATCGCGCTTGCCCCTGCAGCTTTGCGATTTTTGACGCCAACGACGTTGCGAGTTCCGGAAAGATATCCTGACAGGCCGCAAGCGCCGCAATCCGCCCGCTCTGCTCAGCAACCAATGCACCGCCGATGCCACTGCCGTCACCCGCAATGTAGATGGTCGCAACAGACGAACGCCCGTTGCTGGCGAGTTGCGGTTGAAAGCATTTCTGGCCGTCGTTCCAAACCAGGGCACAGCCCGAAGCATTGGCGAGATTGTTGTTGGGGATCACACCCTGATGCAGGAAGACGCTATCGACAGTAAGCCTGTGTGTCTTGCCTTTCGCGAAAAAGCAGATCGCCTCTGCTTCATTTTTTCCTTCAACACCAATATCGGTCACGCCCGAATAGACCGGCACCGACTTGCGCACCTTCAGAAGAAGTGAAAGACCCTTTAAGGCATAGGGCGAGAAGAGGAACGAGATCAGCCGCCAGCTGGCCTTGATATAGTTTGCTCGGGGCGTGGTATCGAGCAATGCTGACACCTTGGCACCAGCCTGCAAAAGTTGCGCGGCGAACATGTAGAGCAGCGGGCCTGTTCCCGCTAAAACCACACTTCCGGTGGGCAGGAGGCCGGAAGCCTTCAATGCTATCTGCGCTGCGCCAACGCTCATAACACCCGGCAAGGTCCAGCCCCTCAAAGGCATCGGGCGCTCCATGGCACCGGTCGCGAAGATGACGCGGCGCGCTTTAACAATCCCACTCTTGCCACCGACCGATACCCGCAGATCGATACTGTTGGAGCTGTCGCCCTCCTGTGGTTCCACACTCCAGACGAGGGCCTGCGGCACATAGCTGACACCGCTGGTGATGAATGCGTTCAGGAGATCTTTGCCTCTCCAGTAGTCAGTCCCGAGAAACGGCCTTCGGTCCGTGGTATTGTGTTCAATGCCACGGTAAATCTGTCCGCCGGCTGCAGGGTTTTCGTCGAACACAACCACGTTAGCGCCAGCGGCGCTTGCCTCTGTGGCTGCCGACATGCCGGCCGGTCCCGCACCGACAATGGCGAGGTCGTAAAAAGCGTCGAGCGCATGAAGAGTGGAAATTCTCTTGAGCATTGGCATCATGGTTCCACCTGGCGCGCACCGGTCTGGGAAGAAATGATCATTCCATTGGCCACAGGCGTCATGCATGCCTGACGGTTCTGAACACCATCAATGGTGACCAGACATTCAAAGCAGATACCCATCAGGCAATAGGGCGCGCGCGGCTGATCACCAACAACGCTGTTTCTGAGCCGGATGATGCCCTCTCCAAGCAACGCTGCGGCGACAGTTACATGAGAAGGCACCGTTAAGGTGCGCGCATCGAATGTGATCGTCACGGTTTCCTCTGGCGTCTCAGTTTTCAGGAACATTTTAGCAGACATGAAACCTCCGGCCGGAGAACACATCACCAGCAAGCTGTTTGACATCGGTTGCTATTTCCTGCGCCACGATCAGCGCGTGATTGGCTGCAAGCGTGACGCCGGAATGGCACATGACGGCGTAAGCGCCGGGGTGGCTTTCGGATTGTTCGTAAATGGGCAGGCCGTCCGGTGTCTTGACCCGAAAGCCCGCCCAACTGCGAATGACATTGACCTTGGAAAGATGCGGGAATGTCCGCACTGCCCTGTTGGCCAGAACCGCGCTGATATCCTGATTGGTGGCGATCCGATCCGTGTGAGTTTCCTGACTGTCGCCGATCATCACACCGCCTTCATCGGCTTGGCGCAGCGTGGCCGCCGTGTAGGGGAAGAAAGGCGCGCATTTCTCCGTTACAAGAATTTGGCCTTTGCTGCGCAAGACCGGCGCTTTAAGACCGACACTCCCGGCGAGCTCTGCATTGCCGTTGCCCGCTGCCAGAATGACGCGCTCGGTAAAGACCTCGCCCCATGCGCCGCTTAAAAGAAAGCCGCCACCCTGCGGCGTAATGGAAGCGACTTCACAATGCGGTTCATAGCCAGCGCCGAGTTTGATCATGCCGATATGCAAGGCGCGAAACAGACGCAACGAATTTACATCACCGTCCATCGGCGAATAGATCGAGCCGATGACATCCCCCCCGATGGCGGGCAGCATTCTGGCCGTTTCCCGATGGTCGAGCACGACGTGTTCCGGGGCGTCATTGCCAAGTTCGCGCGCGACTGTCGCAACGTCTTCGGCACACATTTCAAGCTCACGCTCGGTGAGGCAAAAAGTGAAAGCGCCGGTCTGTTTGAGCGCTACATCAAGACCGGTGACATCTCGCAACTCCTCTGCAAATGTAGGCCACAGGCGTGCAGATTGCATGGTCCAACGGGCATAGTGTGGTGCGCCTACGCCTTTGCCCTGTACCCAGATGAGCGCGAAGTTGGCACGGGATGCGCGCAGGGACAGGTCTTCTCCGTCGAGAAGCATTGGTTGCAGACCGGATCGGGCGAGGCCCCAGGCGATGGTAGCGCCAACCAGTCCCGCTCCGATAATGACTATGTTCTGATCCGGCAATCTGCGCATTCGTAAATTCAATCTGCTGTCACAGTGTCGTCAGGGAAGGGCCTGACGGCGGTCAGGCCCGATTGCGTCGGCTCAGTTTTGTGGGCTCACATCCACTTTGAACCACTTTTCGGAAAGCTTTTTCACCTTGCCGTCAGCGATCGCTGCCTGAACGGCTGTATCGAAGCGACCTTTCAGGGCGGTATCGTCCTTGCGCAAGCCGACGCCGATCATGCCGAAGACCTTACCGGAAAAAAGCGGGCCGGCTAGCTTGGCACCCTTCAAGTCGTCCTTTTCGAGAGCCGCAGCAAGAACTGTGGCATTGGCGACAACCGCATCCACACGACCGCTGGTCAGGTCGAAATTGTGTTCCTCTGCGGTTTTATACTCACGGACATTTGTGCCATCCTTGAAATATTGCTCCATAAAGGCGGAAGCGGTTGTGGAACCTTGGACGCCGACGGTCTTGCCATTGATTTTCTTGGCGATTTCTTCGAGCACAGGCTTGGCCGCCTCAGAATCGACATTCAGCGGCTTGCCGCCTTCCGGCAGATCGGCGAGGTCGCTATCACCCATAACTGCAAAGGAATTGATGGCTGCCGCATAAGGCGACGAAAACGCGATCACCTCCTCACGCTTCGGCGTGATGCTCATGCCCGCCATGATAGCGTCGTACTTGCCGGCGGTCAGCGACGGAATGATGCCGTCCCAGTTCTGCGCGGTGATTTCGCATTTCACTTTCAGGCGCTCGCAAAGGTCTTTGGCGAGATCGATCTCGAAGCCTTCCAGCACGCCGTTGGGGCCAGAAAAATTCCACGGCGCATAAGCACCTTCAGTCGCGATGCGCACGACATCTTCGGCATGCGCTGTCGGGGCAACGGCGAGAACGCCGAGGACGGAAAGGACGAGTTTCAGTTTCATATGTTCACCTCTGTTAAAGAACTGATTGATCAGTTTCATATGTTTTGTTTGGAAATGAATTGCCGGAACCGCTCGCTTTTGGGGTTGGAAAAAACCTCGTCGGGCGTACCTTCTTCTTCAATCACACCCTGGCGTAGAAACACGACACGGCTGGAAACATCGCGGGCGAAGCCCATCTCGTGGGTTACAACCAGCATGGTGCGCCCCTCTGCCGCCAGATCGCGCATGACCTTTAACACCTCGGCCACCAGTTCGGGGTCGAGTGCGGAGGTCGGCTCGTCGAACAGCATGATCTTCGGACGCATCGCCAGCGCGCGGGCAATTGCTGCGCGTTGCTGTTGGCCGCCGGAAAGTTGCGCAGGATAGAAATTGCGCTTATCAGCTATGCCGACCCGCTCCAGCAGTGCTTCAGCTTCTGCAACGCACTCCGACCGATTTCGCTTCTGCACATGCACAGGCGCTTCGATCAGATTGTCGAGGATGGTCAGGTGCGACCACAGATTGAACGACTGGAACACCATCGTCGCCTGACCACGCAGCCGTTGAACCTGTTGTGTGTCAGTGGGACGAGGCGCTCGTCCTGGCTGCTGATCGAGCTTATACGTCTCTCCATGAATAGCCACGCTGCCCGCATCCGGCACTTCCAGCATATTGATGCAGCGCAGCAGTGTGGACTTGCCAGATCCTGATGCTCCCAGAATGGAGATGACTTCACCCTGATGGGCCTGCAAGGACACGGAATGCAGAACCTTGTACGCGCCATAGCATTTTTCGAGGCTTTTGATTTCGACCGCAGGCGTTTCGAAATGTTGCATTATGCGTTTCCTCCGGCATGCACGATGCCAGGCTGTCGATGGGCCGCGGAAAGGCGGTATTCCAACAGTTTGAAGATTCTGGTGACCACGAAATTCAAGAGGAGATAGAGCGCGCCGGCGCAGATGAAGACTTCGACCGGCCGATAGGTGGCAGATATCAGCTTGGCCGCCAGCCCTGTCACTTCCATCATTGTGATGGTTGATGCCAGCGCCGTGGACTTCACCATCAAGATAACTTCATTCGAATAGGCGGGTAGCATCTGCCGCAGAGCCTGCGGTGCAAGAATGCGACGGATGAGTGTGAAGCCGCTCATGCCATAAGCGCGCGCCGCTTCGATCTGCCCTGTCGCGACCGACAGAACGCCACCACGGATGATTTCGGCGCTGTAGGCGGCTGTATTGAGCGCCAGAGCTAGCACCGCGCACCAATAGGGTTCGCGTAGAAACGGCCAGAGAAAGCTCCTGCGCAATTCGGGAAACTGGCTGAGACCGTAATAGATGATGTAGAGCTGGACCAACAGTGGGGTGCCACGCAGTACGAAGATATAACCGCGCGCAATAAGGTCCAGGATCAGATTGCCCGACAGGCGCATCGTAGCCAGCAGGGTGGCCAGCACGGCACCGCTGACGACCGAAAACGCCATGAGTTGCAGCGTCAGCGGGATACCGCGACAGAGCTGGACGAAACTGTCGAACATGAATGGCAGGTCGAGAAAGCTCATACCGCCCTCCGGATGCCGCGCATCGCACGTTTTTCGGCGTTCCTGAACAGCAAGCCCGATGCGAAGGTGATCACGAGATAAAGCAGCCCGGCAGTCAGGAAGAAGGTAAATGGCTTGCGGGTTGATCCAGCGCCGATTTGCGCCTGACGCATCAGTTCAACCAGTCCGACCACCGAGATCAGTGCGGATTCCTTCAGGACAAGCTGCCAAACATTGCCGATGCCCGGAATGGCGAAGCGCGCCGCCTGCGGCACCATGATGCGGCGAAACAGCAGACGCGGCGGCATGCCATAGGCTTTGGCAGCTTCGATTTCGCCTTTGGGGAGTGCAAGCACTGCGCCGCGATACACTTCGGCCTGATAAGCGCCGGATACCACGCCGATGGCCAGTGCGCCGGTGACGAAAACGGGTGCACTGACGAAACCTTGTCCGCCAAAGAATGTACCAAGCTGGCTTAACAAAGCGCTGCTGCCAAAATAGAACAGGTAAATAATCAGTAGGTCCGGTATCCCGCGGAGCACGGTCGAATACCCATCAGCCGCTATCCTGAGAATACGCTGAGAGGAAAAAGACGCAGCGGCGGCAATCATACCAAACACTGTGCCGGCGGCGAAGCCGCAGAATGCTACCGCGAGCGTCATGCCAGCGGCGCGGAGCATGTCGTGCCCCCAGCCATCCTGAGAAAAGCCCATTATTTCCAGATAGGCGCTAACCGCACTCAATTGCATTGTTCCCATTTTTATGTCCGCTGCTCTCATCGCGACGGTACGATTATGGGAAAGGTTTGACAGTGCGCCTCAATACAGTCAAATTCGAAATTAAGCCTAGAGCATAACCCAATATTATGGTGAAACATGAACCTGCGTCAGGTCGAAGCGTTCCGAACGGTCATGCTGACAGGAAAAATGACGGCTGCAGCGGAACTGATGTCGATCACGCAGCCCGCCGTGAGCCGCCTGATCCGCGACTTTGAGATCGATACCAAACTCAAGCTCTTTAACCGTCGCGGAAACCAGCTGATCCCCACGCAGGCAGCCATGACGCTGTTGCAGGAAGTGGAGCGGGCCTATGTCGGGATCAATCGGATCAGGAGTTTCGCCGACGAAATTAGTCGTCAGAACGCAGGCATGTTGCGTATCGCGGCCATGCCTGCACTCGCAAATGGGATCATGCCGCGCTTCCTTGCGCGCTTTCTCAAACCCCGTCCCAATATTCATGCTTCCCTAAACGGCATTTCCTCCGCGTTGGTTGTGGAGTCGGTTGCGTCAGGGCAGGCCGATATCGGCTTTGCAGACGGCCCGCTGGACAGACCCGGGTTCGATATCGAAACGCGTGCTATACCGGCAGTGGTTGCGGTCCCGGAGGGACACCGACTGGCAGACTATAGGGAAGTTTCTCCTCAGGATCTCGCCAATGAACGGATGATCACACTTGAACCGGGATCGCTTTTTGCTATGCGCGTTGAAGTTGCGCTTGCGCGCATCCCGCGATCGGCCACCATTGAAACCCGCCTGTCACACACGGCGCTGACACTTGTGGCAGAAGGCGCCGGTATCACAATCATTGACCCGTCCTCTGCAACCGATTTTCGCGGGCGCGGTGTCGTGACCCGACCATTTAACAGCTTTGTTGATGCAGGGTTTCTCATTATTCGTCGTAGCAACGGCCCTGACAACAGCCTTGCTCAACGCTTTATCCACGAATTCTGGGACTATCATGAAATGCTACTGGCGCATGAATGAAAGGTTCATAGGATAGGCGAGGGAAATCTGGCTGAGTGGCATTGCGCGTAATTTAGGTCATTGGAATTTTCGCGAGACACACGCAACAGCGGACATTCTACATGCGTCCCAATAAATGCCTGTGAGAGGGTGATCCATCCGACGTCGAAATCTATCGCCAGCTGCAGATGCGCGCCGAGGCCGACTGCAAGAATAAAGATTGACCACCGGAATCGCGATTTGGTCTCCTTCCTGCTCATCATCAGTACGTCGGGAATTCATGTCGGACATACGCAAGCGCACAGGCACAATGGGTACGACCTACCAGGTCCGCTATGCCAGGCCCGATTCCAAAACCGGCTACGCCTACGAGACGTTCGACATGCTCAATGAGGCGCGTGCCTGGAAGGAAAGCGAAGCGGACGGGTCATTCACGACGGCCCTCGTTCGGTCGACCCCGCCACCGAGCTGTGGCTTAGCATCTGTGAGAAAGAAGGCCTCAACGGGCGCGAGCCGGTCAGCACCTATACGTGCGAAAACTATCATTACCGCGCTGGCTTCATCAAAGCCTATTCCTGGAAGAAGGACCTGCAGGATCTGACCACGCACGATATCGTCGCGTTCCCGTCCGGGCTTCTGAAGGGCGAGATCAGCAGGGTTGTCGCAAGCAAGGTTCTGCCGTCGTTTCGTTGGGTAATGAAGGAGATGACGACACGCGGTCACATGCCTCACAATCTGGCCATTGGCGTATCGATCCGCACCGGGTCCCGCTATGAGGATGATGTGAAGATACCGACGCGTCAGGAGATTGTTGCGCTGCTCGCGGCCGCCGACGCGCTGGCGAACTCGAAAAACCTGACGATCGCCGGCGCGTGGAAGCGCTACCCCCATGCTGTACCTGGCAGTAGGTTGCGGAATGCGGCCACAGGAATATATCGCGCTCGGTCGCTCTGCGATCCGCTATCCGCTATCCGCGAGACCGGCATACAGGTGGTGCGGGCGATTGATGGCGGGTAGAGCGTCACCGTCACCACGACTGTCGCCGGAAAGCGTTTCATTGCTCTGAGCCAGGACACCGCTGGACATACCCCGGCATTACGCCGACTATGTCGCTGTCAAGAACGATCATGATCTCATATTTCCATCCGAGTCCGGAGGCTGGGTCTGCCGGCGCAACTGGCAGAGGCGCGGCTTCGACGTCGCCTGCGAAAAGGCAGGTCTCATTGAAGACGTCGAGATCGACGGGGAGATTGTCTGTCAGCCGAAATACCGGCCCTATCATCTGCGCTATTTTTTTGTGTCGATGCTGATCGAGCGGAAGGTCAATCTGAAGGAGATTAAGACGCTCATGCGCCACGCCAATATCGAAACGACCCTCAATGTCTAAGGCCACCTGCTCGAAGAGGCGGAAGCCGGGCCGCGCGAGGCCATCGGTCTCCTAGGAAGACTGTGTCGGGCCGCTTCGTCAGCCTTGGTTGCTGCCGAATAACTCCTTGCAGGTATCTCACAGTGCGACTGCCCAATAATGCGGTTTGAAATTACGCCAAAATACTAAATACGACTACGCAAAACACTGGGAAACTAAACCTGCTTGAGAGGACCCTCCCTGAGGGCATGCTTGTCGATGCTGGCTGGATGGAAGAGCACGGCTACTCGACAAGCCTGCGCAGTCAGTATGTAAAGGCAGATTGGCTAACGCAACCGACCCGTGGCACGTACAAACGCCCACTCGGCGCGCTCACCTGGGAGCGGGTTGTAGCCTCGCTTCAAAATCTCCTCGGTCACGACCTGCATGTCGGGGGACGCACGGCCTTGGAACTGCAGGGCTACGCACACTACGTCTCCATGCAGGGGCCTTCGCGTATCCATCTATATTCAGACAAGACGCTGCCGGGATGGTTGATAAAACTGCCACTTCAGCAACAATTCAAAGTCCATCGGCGGGAGCCGTTGTTCTCCCAAGCAGGCTCTGAGCTAGACAATGCCGTGCGTGCGCTCGGCGAGAACAGTGTTCTGCCAATGCGCGTAGCGACACCCGAGCGCGCGTTCCTGGAAATGTTCGACGAGCTGTCGGGGAAGGAAAGTTTCCATAACACGGACATGATCGCTGAAGGACTGCGGACATTGAGCCCCAGGCGCTTGAAGCCGCTCCTCGCTCACTGCAACAGCATCAAGGTCAAGCGCCTGTTCTTCTGGTTTGCCGACCGTCATCACCATAGCTGGCTGAAGGCGCTCGGCAAGGCCGATTACGATCTCGGCTCAGGCAAGCGGATGCTCGTCAAGGGCGGACGCCTCGACCCAACTTATCTTATAACCGTACAGGATGATCTGAATGTCCCAGTTTGAACGCTATCAGATTCCTCGGCATTTAGGCTAAGGTGGAAGCTCGGGAACGGCAGGCTTTGGAAGTGAAGCGCGTACGTGATCAGCGCGTCCTTTCGCGCCGACGCCACGACCATATGCCGGCCCTGAAACTCGATCTGAGGCCCCGTGGAAGGCAAGCATCAGTATTCGGAGCGCAGAACCGCTATAACAGACGGCCCTCGGAGGCTGAACGCGTTACGCCAGGCGCCCCGAAGGTATGCAGCGGGAGGGAGCGCGTATCAACCTGCGACAGTCGATGAAGGAAGCATTGGATCGGTAGGATCCTTGGCCCACGCCGGTCGGTGCTTTCATATCGACAAAACCCTCTATAGCTCGCGGGTAGACAATTTGCATCAATTGTTAAAACAACGAGAACCAATTATGGAGCGCTTCAGGCTCTTGTGGCGTATATAAAATCAACTTTTATCTACGAGCCATTTTAAAATCCGTTTTACACTACGCGTCGCGTTTGTTCCGCATTACAAGATCGGATCTGCGAAAATTACAAATGAGCAGTATAAACAACGATACTATCACATTCTCTCTATATTCTGTCGAGTTCGTGAATTCTAACTTTTACATGGGATGGTTGAGAAACTCGTTGCCGCTATGCAACATTGTTTATGAATCGATAGCGGCAACTTATATCTTTCATTCCAAGAGTGAGGCACTCATTTCCATATATCCTATGGAATAATATGAATATTCCTCACCAGTTTTGTCTCGCGACCGATTGCAGATTAGAACGCCTCTAAGCCATTACACTTGCTTTGGAATTTCAATTGCGAATAAAAAGCCAAATTGTAGCAATTGCTGCATGAGGATGATCGATGTCGCTTAAGTTAACGGAACGGTGTTTTGGAGAAATAATGAAGTCCGCTGCCGCGGCTTCTTTATTCTGCCATTCGTTTGCTGGCGTTAGACGAGACTCCCTGGCCGCATGGAAGCATATGGCAGGCTTGAATTGAGTTGGGATATTCAGAACTTGTTCCGGCACCACGCCAAAGGAATGGCGCGATTTTTACATCGTCGTGGCATTAATCAGGAAACGGCCGTTGATCTCACGCAGGATACATTCCTACGCGTGATTGCAACACCTCCTCGCGACGGGATGCAAAACAATAATCCCAAAGCCTATCTTTATCAGGCAGCTCGTAATCTAGGTATTAACCATCAAAAACGTGAAGCTTTGATAGAGATAACCAGCCTTGACGACGAAGACGCAGTCAAGCTTGCAGATCCTGCACCTTCAGCGGAGCGTATTGTCTGTTCGAAACAGTGTCTGGTGCAAACATATCAGGCTCTTTCAGAACTACCAGAGCGGACACGCCTAGCCTTTGAAATGCATCGGTTGGGTGAGAGAACGATAGCGGAAGTTGCCGAAGAACTTGGCATTTCAACTACCCGTGCGTGGACATTGATAAGAGACGCATATCGCCATCTGGTTGGGCGGGTGGACCTATTTTGATTTATTTCTCACGCTGAGGGAAAAATTGCATTGTTCGTTTGTATAGATAATAGAGGCAGGAGAATTTTGGAACTGCTGCTGAAAGGCTACAAATGAACGAGACAACGCCGGATCAGAAACAGTTGCTTGATGAAGCAATTGATCTGATTATTCGTTTACAAAACGATCCCGGTAATCCAGTGGCGATCGAGATGATCCGCGTATGGCGTGCTCGAGGGCCAGAATACGAAGAAGCCTGGATGCGTGTCGCGAAGGTCCATGGCGCGTCCGGCAGCATTCTAAGGGAGAAACGCCGGATCGAGCGTCGGGAAAGCCTCGGATTAGGCCGTCGCAATTTTATGATCGGCGGACTCGCGATGTTGGGTACAGGCGCGGCCTTCTATACCTTCGGGCCCAGCCTAATTCTTCAAGCTCGCGCTGATTACGTAACAGCCAAGGGTGAAATACGCCGGATCGATCTGCCCGACGGCAGTGTTGCAACGATGGGCCCCGACAGTGCTATCGCGTTGTCTTTTAGCGACGAACGCAGGATGATTCATCTTCTTACTGGCATGTCATTTTTCAATGTGAAAAGCGATCCGAACCGTCCGTTTTCAGTGTTTGCTGGGAGCTTGAATGCAACGGCGCTCGGAACAGCGTTTGATATATCAAGTGATGCTGGTGTTCTATCTGTTTCGGTTGACCATGGACGTGTGGATGTGCGGTCATCAGATCCGGCGCTTGAAACGGGTGTAGAGCTCGGGCAGGGGCAGTGGGTTATTTTTGATCCCGCTTCAGGCAGTATCGCACGCGGCGAACGCGAAAAGGATCAAATTGCATCGTGGCGCAATAATATTGTCGTTGCAGAAAAAGAAACAATTTCGGCGCTTGTTGCGCGTATTAGTCGATGGGTGCCCGGACGTGTTGTTATCGTCAATCCATCAATCGGTAATCAGCGTGTTAGCGGTATTTTTGATCTCAATGATCCTTTTCTTGCCCTTCAGGCTGTTGTCCATCCAGCAGGCGGACGAGTTCGCCAGATTTCGTCATTTTTGACAGTTGTTTCCTCGCTTGAATAAAATTTGAAAAAACTTGAGTTAAAAGGTGAAAATTTATCTACCCCGATTGTAACAGTGATAGGGGCAGCAATTCGCTGAAGCTCAGACATGGTCTGTCCTCTGTATGATTTGAAGCATTTGAGAGGGTTACGGACCATGGCATGCGGCATCAGCAATAAGGTTTTCAGAGATTTTAGTAAGGCGTTGATAGCAACGCTGCTGGTCTCAACAGCAATCAGCGGTGGCTTCCTGATCACCAATAGTCAGGCTGTTGCTCAAACGCAGGCGCAAACTTCTTTTAATGTTCCGGCAGGCTCTCTTAGTCGTGCATTGACAACTTTCGGGCGTCAGGCCGGTGTTCAGGTTACATATCTAGCGTCAAGCGCTGCAGGCAAAACTTTTCTGGGTTTTTCGGGAGCGGCAACCCGTGAACAAGCGCTTTCAAAAATTCTCGATGGCTCCGGCCTTATCTATTCCTTTCCAAACGCACGAACAGTCGCGATTTCTGTTCCTGCATCAGGTGCTGGCAATGTAGCGGCTGATGGCTCGGTTTCATTGGGAACGATTACCGTCCAGGGTCAGGGAGCAACTACCGAAGGTAGTGGTTCATACACCACAAGCCAGGCGACTATAGGTAAGGGTACGCAAGACATTCGCCATATTCCGCAAGCGGTCTCCGTTGTGACACGCAAACAGATGGATGACCGTAATGTCGCGAGCATCGAAGATGCACTTAAAGATGCACCGGGCATAACCCTTGTTGATAGTCCGATGGGTGCAAAATTCGTTTACTCGCGCGGCTCGATTGTCGATACAATGCAGTATGATGGTGTTGCGCGCAGTACTTTCTACGCGCAGGCAAACAGCTTTAGCGAGGATATGGCGGCTTTTGACCGCGTTGAAGTTTTGCGCGGTGCGCCGGGCCTGCTCCAAGGTGCCGGGTATCCGGGTGCGACTGTGAACATGGTCAGAAAACGCCCACTTGATAAGAAGCAGTTTTCCATAACTCAGGACATTGGTTCCTATCAAAACTATCGCACTGAACTCGATGCGACAGGTCCGCTCAATGAAACTGGTTCGTTGCGTGGACGTGTAGCGGGTTCTTTTAATAATAGGGAATACTTCACTGATATTGCCAAAAGCCAGAATATTTTCCTCTATGGCATACTTGAAGGGGATATAAGCGAAGATACCACGGTTGCCATCGGCGGCAGCTATAAGCGCCGCACATCGACGCCATGCTTCCACGGGCTACCCCACTATAGTGATGGTTCTGACATCGGGCTTTCCCGCGATACATGCCTTGGTCAGAAGTGGAACACATGGGACACGGATCAGGTCTCATTGTTTGGCGATATCGATCATCAGATCAATGAAAACTGGCAATGGAAGACATCTGTCGATTATTGGCGCGAGCAGCACGATGTTAAGTACGAGTTTTCAGAAGGCGCTATCAATCCGACGACCCTCACGGGGTCAAAAATGTATGCCAGCATTTTTGACATGGAAACATCCAATGTCGCATTCGACAGCTATCTTGACGGGAAGGTTGATCTGTTCGGACGGACGCATGATGTTCTTTTTGGTGTAAGTGCCAACCGTCTGGTCAGCAACAATAATTTCTCAATCGCGGCACTCGGGATTGCGCAGGACGTTTTCAATCCCATCGCAATTCCTGAAGTGGATAATGACTATATTATCGCAAACCGCTTTCGTGGTGGTAATACACGTACCACAATCCAGCAGCAGGCTCTTTATGGGATGACGCGCCTGAGTGTTACCGATCCGCTCACGGTTATCCTTGGTGGTCGTGTGAGCTGGTACAAAAGCACTTCTGACGATCGTGATACAGGCTTGCAGTCGACGTCACCATACAAGGAAAATGGTATTTTTACACCATATGCCGGAGTTGTTTATGATTTGAATAACAACTGGTCGGTGTATGCGAGCTATACTAATATTTTCCAGCCGCAAAATTATATTGACGCGTCAGGTCAGGTTCTGGATCCGATTCTCGGCTATAATTATGAGGTCGGCGTCAAAGGGAGCGTTCTCGACGGCCGTGTTAATACATCGGTTTCGCTCTTCCGGGGCGAGACGAGAAATCGCGCAATATTTGATGATAACAATTATCCTTGTGGAACATCTCCCGATGGTGAGTGCTATATCGCTGGCGGCAAAGTGCTTAGTGAGGGTGTCGAGATTGAAGCGAGCGGTGAAGTATTCCCTAACTTCCAGCTTGCCGCCTCTTATACTTACACACACAAGAAACTGTTGGAGGGTTCCGAAGACAATATGTTCCGCCCGACATATTCCCCCGACCATCTGGTTAAGGTCTGGGGCGACTACAGTTTCACCAATCAGTTGGAAGGTCTGAGTTTGGGCGGCGGTGTTCGGTTTCAGTCAGAAACAAGCCGTACGGTTGGAACGGTTAAGGTTGTGCAGGATCCTTACGCGATTTTCAGTGCCCGTATTGGCTATCAGTTCAACGAGCATCTTCAAGCCGCACTCACTGTCGACAACCTGTTTGACAAAAAATATTATCAGACGATTGGAGCGCCTGCATGGGGTAGCGTCTATGGCGATCCGCGCACCTTTACGCTCAGCCTCAAGTCCAAGTTCTGAGGTCGGCTGATGATTAAAAAGAGTTCGTCTGGTTTGAACCGGCGCGTTTTTCTTTTCACAGCATTGGGAACGGTCGCCACTTTCGGGCGGCCGGCTGTGGCTCTGCCGGGAGAGAATAGCTTTCCAAGATCAGTGTCCCACTTTCTTGGGACGACAGATATTCCCTCCAAACCCGTTCGTATCCTCACTTTGGGTTGGGGTGGCGAAGACGCTTTACTGGCGCTTGGTATCATGCCCATAGCGATGCCGCGTTATACTCAGTTTGACGATGGATTATTGCCGTGGGTTGCCGGAAAAATAGGCGATTTTCGTCCGGTTTTATTAAATCAGGGGCTTATTGATTTTGAGGCCATTGCCAGTCTCAAGCCTGATCTCATTTTAGCAGTACGTACCAATATTAATGAACAGGAATGGCGGCGTCTGCAAAGTATTGCGCCCACTGTTGCTTATAGATCGGGCCCGCTACAGGCTGATTGGAAAGAAATCACTGCGCTTGCAGGTGCTGCAACGGGGCGGGATGATCAAGCGGCTGATTTGATTAAAAGTACGGAAGAACTGTTGCGCGATTTGGTAAAGGCACATCCGGCAATAAAAGATCGAACATTTATTTTTGGTGACTATTTTAGCGGCAGCAATGCTCTTGGCTTTTACCTTCCTACCGATGGCCGCGTTGCATCATTGCTGGACTTAGGCTTGCGTCCTGCGCCTGCTGTTAAATCCGTTGCCGCGACAATGCAGGAGAAAATCGGCACAAGCATTAGTCTGGAATTGCTTGATACGATGGAGACCGATCTTCTGATCCTCTGGTTCCCGCCTGGTGCCCGTGAAGAGCTGGAAACCAATGAGCTCTTCAAGCGATATGCGCCCGTTGCACGCGGAAGCTATATTGCACTCGATGATCCGCTGGCAATTTGGGTTGCGTGTAATCCGAGTGTTCTTTCCATTCCCTGTGGATTTCCGCAATTTGTAGCCCGTCTTGAAGATGCGGTTCTGCGTCAAACAGAAAGCAGTCAATGAGTACAGAGCCATTATGGGCGACCGTCTTATCTCGGCGCTTCTTAAGCCCATCGATGATCCGTATTGTTTTGGGTGGTACACAACTCCGATCTTTCCAAAGCACGGGCGTACCGGACGAATTTATCTGGCTGACATTCGCCAAAGAAGATGGAACTTCAGGTGGGCGTTATTATACTGTCCGTCACTGGAACGCAGATACGTGTGAATTAACCGTTGATTTCGTCAAGCATGATGTCGGTATAGGCACAAAATGGGCGCAGCTGGTGATTGAGGGCGATATGATCGAGATTTATCTCCCAAGATCGCGTTTTACGCCGCCACCCAGCGGAGATATTATTCTTCTGGGTGATTACAGCGCATTGCCGGCTGTTGCTCGCATTGTCGAAGAATGTCGAGATCGGCGTATCATCGTCCATGCGGAAATTCCGGGCATTGAGGATCGTCTAGATTTCAGGCGCAAGGATAATTTAACAGTCTACTGGCACGAAACGTTTGGCAAAGCTGAAAAAGCGACGCAGCTCCCGAATATTGCACAGACAATGCCATGTCCCGAAAAGTCCGCTTATGTCTGGATTGCCGGTGAGGCTAAAGCAGTAGCCGAATGCCGCAAATATTTTCGTACAACATGCAATATCCACAAGGATCATATCACAGCGGTCGGTTACTGGATTGAAGGACAGGCCCGGGTCTGATGTGCATAAAAAAGAGAATGCAAGCATGACGGAGCGGGATATGGCCAGTTCTCTCTCTCACAGGGTTGTACGGCTTAACAAGGGGCAGGATAGGCAACAGGTTATTAAAGCTAGGTTCTCGAAACTGCCTGGGAATGCTTCTGCTCCAGCAATGCGGCCGAGCCTTGTGTTTCTGCTGTGCGGCTTTGGCTTGCTGATTGCGCTGAGCCTTTTAAGCCTTCTTTTGGGGACGCGGATGCTGTCGCCTGATGTTCTGCTTCAAGCCTTGTCAGGCCAGGACAGAACATCGGCTGCGCAGATCATTTTGCTCGATTACCGCTTGCCCCGCACCCTGCTTGGTGTCCTTTGCGGGGCTGCGTTTGGTGTTTCAGGCGCCTTGATACAGGCAGCCACCCGCAATCCGCTGGCTGATCCGGGGATACTAGGGGTCAATGCAGGGTCTGCCTTCTTTGTCACACTGGCCGTCGGCCTTCTGGGCTGGCAGTCGATTGGTACATATATCTGGGCGGCCTTTGCCGGGGCTATTGTCATCACGCTGATTGTCTATGCATTGGGTGCAACAGGTCGCGAAGGTGCAACACCCGTCAGGCTGGTTCTGGCAGGGGTGGCTTTGTCTGCTGTCCTGAGCGGCATTGGCTCCGCCATGACATTACTCAATCCTCAGACTTTTGATGCGCTGCGTATGTGGTCGATTGGCTCTATCGCCGGTCGTGACATGCATGTGGTGACACGGGTTGCGCCGTTTATTCTGGCAGGGCTGGTCATTGCATTGCTGGCAGCCCGACCGCTCAATGCTTTAGCACTTGGGGATGATCTGGCTCGCTCTTTGGGAACGGATATTCTCAAAGCGCGCATTCTTGTGGTGATTGCTGTCACCTTGCTTGCGGGGGCAGGGACTGCTGCTTGCGGTCCGATTGGCTTTGTCGGACTGATGGTGCCGCATATGGTGCGATGGTTTACTGGCCCCGATCAGCGACGGATTATTGCCTTCACGCTGATCTTCTCACCGGTCCTTCTGTTGAGTGCGGATATTGCAGGACGTCTGGTGCTTTATCCCGGAGAGCTTGAAGCCGGAATCGTGACAGCCTTCATTGGTGCACCCGTTCTTATCGCGCTGGCACGCCGCAGAAAGGTCAGCGGATTATGACCGACAAACACGGATATACAGCCACGCTCCGCCTGTTTGGTGATCAGCTCTCCTTGCGCCTGCATCGTCGTAGCCTGCTGACTGGCGTGATCCTCATCGTGCTGATCGTGCTCATAATATTGGCATCGCTCACTTCTGGCAGTTACCAGATTCCGGTCCTCAATGTGCTTGATGCCTTGCGTGGTCATGGCGATGATATGGTGCGGATGATTGTTGTCGAATGGCGGCTGCCGCGCGTGCTTCTCGCCATTTTATTAGGTGCAGCACTTGGCATGAGTGGTGCGATCTTCCAGTCGCTGACCCGCAATCCGTTAGGCAGTCCCGACATTATCGGTTTTGCAGCAGGATCCTATACAGGTGCATTGATCGTCATTGTACTTTTGTCAGGCGGATATTACGAGATTGCCGCTGGCGCGCTGATAGGTGGTATTCTAACAGCTTTAGCAGTTTATGGACTTGCCTGGCGCAATGGCATGCAGGGCTTCCGGTTGATCATTGTCGGCATCGGCATCTCGGCGATGTTATCCGCCTTCAATGGCTGGATGATCAAGGCGGCGGATCTTAATGTTGCGATGTCGGCAGCCATCTGGGGCGCGGGTTCACTCAATGGTCTGGGCTTTGATCAGCTC
Source organism: Brucella sp. (assembly GCF_032066345.1). Classification (NCBI taxonomy): domain Bacteria; kingdom Pseudomonadati; phylum Pseudomonadota; class Alphaproteobacteria; order Hyphomicrobiales; family Brucellaceae; genus Brucella; species Brucella sp. The sequence goes on along the minus strand of NZ_DAMBKZ010000034.1, from coordinate 11,226 downwards.
ATACCGGTTGCAATTGTTCTTCTCATCATCATGCCTTTGATTACCCTGCTTGCACGCCCCATGCGACAGCTGGAAATGGGTGATGATGCGGCACGCGCCTCTGGTGTTAATGCCAATCGAACCCGCGCTTTGCTGATGGTGCTGGGTGTAGCCCTTACCGCGACCGTCACGGCTGCGGCAGGCCCTATCGCCTTCATTGCGCTTGCAGCACCACAGATTGCACGGCGGATCACTCGTTCTGCAGGCGTCACCCTCATTGCATCAGCCCTTACAGGCAGCAGTCTGCTTGCAGCCGCTGATTACGCAGCCCAGCACGCCTTCCAAACACAACTCCCCGTCGGCATCATGACGGTCAGCATTGGTGGCATTTACTTTATCTCGCTGCTCGTCAAAGAGGGGAGAAGGTGAGGCGCGGTGGCTGCGGATAAAACTCAAAAGCGCTGATATCTGACAGAAGTGGCCGCTTTCCGCTTATTCAGGCTCAAAGCGGACCTTCCGAAGACGGCCCCATTCCGGCCGTTAGAAACCGATGACTTGACTGGCAACCAAAGGTTCCGTCGCAAATATTTGTGGTTCTATCCGCCGCAAGAATTGTCAAAAGGATTAAAAGCATCGATATCGAGCGGCTCGAAACGCTTTAGATTTACCGTTAGAAGGATCAAATCATTCGCTTTTGCGGTAGCCGCAATAAGGACATCAGCGAAGCCGGGATTGCGCCCTTTAGCTGTATCACTGGCTTCGATCACGCCTGCTAAGCGACCGACAGCGGCATCTACAGGAAGAATTCGATCAGAAAACTGTTCAATCAGGCTGTCGAGCCAGTGTGATAATGCAGTCGCCTTTTTGCTCTTATTATCGCTGTCGAGCCTTAGCTTCATCGCGCCCTTTTGTATTTCCTGTATAGTGACCGCACATAAGAAAAGTTTACACGAGTTGGTGTATTTTATCAATATGCGCGCTTGCGTATAACTGCTTAATATACGGGAGTGCGTATAACTATATTTTACACGCAAATGCGTACAACAACCATTGCCGCTTGCGGTGCAGCGACCCTTTAGGCACGATAGCCAAAATCGCTCTTGGGATGATTTGCCTCTTAAAAACCATGGGCAGCGAAAGACGCCAACAAAGCCTTCGGCATGATGATCGATCTGGCGCGGGCCGAGCCCGTCAGACCGGCAGCAGCCTCCATGCTTAAAGAGATACTTGGTCAAACAACTATTTGGACACAGCGTGTTTTAAGCGGGTAGATTTGGCGTAATGCTGCGCGAAATATTGTGCTGGTGTCGGCCCAAGCGCCTTCTTGAACATCGTTATGAAGGCATTGACCGATTCATAACCGAGTTCGCCGGCAACAGCCTGTACGCTTGCACCACTTGCCAATTGCCGAAGCGCTAAAACCAGATGCAACTGCTGGCGCCAGCGGCCGAATGTCAGCCCTGTTTCCTCAAGCATCAGACGCGCCAGTGATCGCTCGCTCATGGCGACCCGTTTCGCCCATTCACCCAGCGTGCTGCGGTCTGCGGGATTGATGGTCAGGGCGGCCGCAATCGTTTTGATCTTCGCATGGCTGGAAACCGGAAGGTTGAAATGTTCGCGTGGCATCATGGCCAATTCATCAAGCACCACGCGCGCAATGCGGGCAGCATGGCTATCCCAACGATAATCCGCATGCTCCTGTGCCAGTCGATGCACCATTTCCCGGATCATCGGAGAAATGGAAACCGTGCAGCACTCTTTTGGCAGAATGGCTGCATCAGGCTCGACAAACAGATAATTCAGCCTGGCATTCGCTGTCGCCTTCGCACTATGGGGTATCCGACCCGGTATCCAGACCCCGCAATTGGGCGGCACGATCCATATTTCTTTGTTTGTGGTGCAGGTAACCGCGCCATGCAGTGCGATGATCAGCTGTCCCTTACGATGGCTATGGATCGGGACTTCGGCCTGGTAGTCGGAAAAGTCGAGTTCCCGCGCAAGCGCTGGCAGATCATTGAGATCTGGATCATAGGAAAGATTGGCGGGTTGCATGCGATCGATCATTGGCAGGATTGAGATATTTCTTGTCAGGATAACGAATTTATTTAGCTTTGCAATGCAGCGATATTGCCGGCATGAACGCAGTTCCTCATTTTCACAAACGCTCTTTAGGCATCGGCGGCTCGTGGCGACCACTGGTTGCGCGCTTCCTCCGCTCCCCCGCCATCAAGGCAGACGCAAAAGCGCTGGTCTTTTCGATCAAGAGCTTTGCTGCGGCAATGCTTGCCTATTACCTATCGCTGCGTCTCGGGCTTTCCAAACCCTCCTGGGCCATCGTCACCGTCTATATTGTCTCGCAATCCTCTGCCGGTGCATCGCTTGGCCGCGGCCTTTATCGTCTGGTTGGAACGATAATCGGGGCGATCGCCACTGTTCTGATCCTTCCCAATTTCGTCGATGACCCGATCCTCTGCAGCATCGTTCTCGCCGGCTGGATCGGATCTTGTCTCTATCTGTCGCTTCTTGACAGGACGCCCCGTTCCTACGCCTTTGTGCTCGCCGGCTATACGGCGAGCCTTATCGGTTTTCCTACCCTGCTTGATCCGGGGACCATATTTGATGTGGCCTTGATGCGTGTGCAGGAGATTTCTATTGGCATTCTCTGTGCCGTTCTCCTGCACCGCTTCATCTTGCCCATTAGCGCCAGTGATCACTTTGCCGGGAAGCTTGAAACAACATTAAAGGATGCGCGGCAGCTGGCGGTCGACGCGCTTGGCGGCATGAGCGCAACAGAGATTTCTCGCGACAGCAAGTTGCTTGCCGTCGATCTTCTTGTCCTGCAAGGGCTGACGGCGCATCTGCCTTACGATCCGGCACCATTCACGCCCGAGCGACAAAAATTGCGGCTTTTGCATGATCGCCTGGCGCGCCTGTTGCCGCTTTGCGCAGATATCGCCGATCGGCTTCATGCCTTGAAGAATAACGAAGAACCAATACCGGCTGATCTGCTGCATGAGATCGCTGCATGGATAAAGGCACCGCTTCTATCCAAACAGCATGATCCAGCGCGCGGCTTGATCGAAAAGGCTTTATCGCTGAAGCAATGCGCAGCACACGGACCTGCGTTGTCTGATCGGCGGATCGTCGCCAATCTCTCTGGTCATCTGGCCGAACTGGTCGGAATTTTTTCGGATTGCAATCGGCTCCAACACAGTCTCACGGGCACTGGTCGTCTTTCTCAACTTCACGGACCGCACTTTGCCACAGGATACGTCTATCACCGTGACCGGTGGATGGCAGCAAGGGCTGCCATAGGGGCGATGACGGCTATCCTGATCGGCTGCGCTTTCTGGATCTGCTCCGCCTGGTCAGAAGGCGGCATGGCCCTTTCCATTGTTGGGGTATGCTGCACCTTGTTTGGAAATTTCGATGCACCGGCACCCTTCCTCATTAAATATATCAACGGCCTGGTCTATGGTGTTGCCATCAGTCTGCTTTATAGTTTCGTAGTCTTGCCGCAGGTCGCCGATTTCCTCACGCTGATGGCCGTGCTTGCGCCTGCATTTCTGCTTGCCGGCTCATTGCAGGCGCGTCCACCCACCACTTTCATGGCGCTGGGCATCACCCTGACCATCCCGATATTGGGGGGACTCAACCCATCCTATGGCGCCGATTTTGCCCAGTCGCTCAATGCGGTGCTTGCAGTGTTTGCTGCCACAGGCTTTGCAGTGATCAGCATGACACTGCTTCAAACGGTTGCTGCCGACCATGCAATCAAGCGGCTGCTTGAGATGAGCCGCCGGGATGTCCGTCGCAGGGCCTTGCGCCAGAAACCAGATGCCCGAGATCACTCACAATCGAGCTGGACCAGCCTGATGATCGACCGGACCGCTCTGCTCTTGCCGCGTCTTCAAGGGGCAAAGAATTCCTATGCCGATGTGCCCGACGACACGCTCCATCATCTTCGCATTGGTCATGCCATCATGCAGATCGCCCAAGCGCGCACAGGATTGCAGGGGGAAACCGCAGCCGAGATCAAAAAACTCCTGCCGGAGATCGCCCGGTATTTCGATGGCAGGCATCGTTGCGACCGCAGGCAGGCCTTTGATCTGGAAGATCAGATTGACAAGCTGATGGCCGAAAATGCTGAGCCAGCCGATGAAATGCAGGCCCTTCTGATCGATCACCTCATTGATCTTCGCTTTGCTCTGGGCGTTGGATCGAGGATGGAGGCCAGGCGATCATGATCACCGATTTCAACAGTGGCGGTGTCTTTTATCCCGGCCTCCTGGTCCTGGCGATTGCCGCGCTTGTCGTCACCATAGGCATTGTTCAGTTGCTGGCCACGATCGGGCTGTTGCGTGCGTTTACCCATCGTCCACTCATCGAACTTGCAGTTTTTATCTTCATCTATGCTCTGCTCTTGCAGGGCTCAACCGCTTCCGGTTCCTTCATATGAAATCCCTTCTATCCTTGTTAAGCCGTTATCTTATCACACTCTGCGTCGTTGCCCTTGCTGCTTTGGTCGCTTTCCATCTCTGGCAGCGATACGAAAGCATGGCCTGGACGCGCAACGCTCGCGTCAGCGTCGATGTTGTGCAGATCGCGCCGGAAGTTTCAGGCACAATCCATTCGGTGTCCGTACACGACAATCAATATGTCCATCGCGGTGACATCCTCTATGCTATCGACCCCGAGCGTTTTCGTCTCGCGGTCATCAATGCAGAAGCGGAGGCTGAGGCCAGGCGTCAGGATATGCTGATAAGGCAGGCGGCTGCCAGAAGACGAAGCAGACTGGGCGACATCGCCTCACGCGAGGTCATCGAGCAGGCGGCGGGGGAGGCGGCGCAGGCAGCCGCAGCCTATCAAGGTGCCAAGGCGGCCCTCGAACTTGCGAAACTCAATCTCGCGCGGACCATGATCCGATCTCCTGTCGAGGGTTATGTGACGAACCTGCGCTTGCGCGACGGCGAATACGCCAAGGCCGGCGAGACCAAGATAGCGATCATTGATAGAGCGAGCTTCTGGATTACCGGCTATTTCGAGGAAACCAGATTGAGGCGGATCCATATCGGTCGCCCCGCACGTATCAAACTCATGGGGTTCGATCAGCCGGTGACAGGCCATGTCGAGAGCATTGGCCGGGGTATTGAAGACGATAATGGTGCGCCCGGCCATCTTGGACTTCCCAATGTTGCGGCGACTTTCTCCTGGGTGCGCCTCGCGCAGCGCATCCCTGTTCGCATTCATATTGATCGGGTTCCTGCCGCGGTTATGCTCGTTGCCGGAATGACCGCACAAGTGGAAATCGCTGCAGCGGAGGATGACGGCTCCTCTTTCAGGAAGCGTGACCAGTAAGCCTTCGCAAATTGTCCTGTGCTGGCTATACAGAATGCCAATCAGCAAGCAGATAAAGCTAGATCCGCAGCACAACCGATCCGCCTGCCAAACCTGCGCCAGCTGCGGTCAAAAGAAGGATTTCGCCTGGGGAAAAGTCACGCTCCCGGCGCGCAAGGGAGAGCGAGAGCGGGATCGTGGCAGCCGACGAATTGCCGTAGTCGCGGATCGTCTGCAACATTTTGTGGCGGGGGATGCCGAGATCGTTGCAAACAGTGTTAAACAGTCGTGCATTGGCCTGATGCGGAATGAACCGATCAACACGATCCACGCTCATCTCCGCGCGGCGCAAGGCCTGCCGTGCGGTTCCGGTCATCAAAGCTGAAGCCCGCGCAAAGACTTCGCGACCATCTCGCATTGTCATCAGAAACGCTTCCGCATCAATTTCGCTCGAATAGGGTCGGTTGCTACCGCCCGCCGAAATCTTGATTAGATCATAGCCGCTCCCATCCGATACAAGATCGAGTGAAAGAACTCCGCGCTGCGGATCATCATCGGGCGCCAGCACCACCGCACCGGCCGCATCAGCAAAAAGGGCTGAGGTGTTGCGATCATTGAGATTGATGCGGCGACTAAGAATGTTTGCTGCAACGATCAGGACAGAGTGGCCATGAAGCCTGACGAAACCATCGGCAAGCGCCAGCGCATAGAGGAAGCCTGAGCAGGCGCCTGCCAGATCGACCGCACCCGATCTCTCAAGTTCAAGTCTGTGGCTCAGCAAGGGCGCGGAGGGCGGAAGAACATGATCTGGCGTCGAGGTCGCGAGCAGCGTGAGCGCGATTTCCGGTCGCCCGATTCCGGCATCATCGATCGCCATCCGACCAGCCGCTTCCGCAAGCCCGGTCAGTGTGTCATCGTCATCCGCCCAGTAACGGCTTCGAATACCGGTCCGTCGCTCGATCCAGCCGGCTTCAAGGCCCAGTCTTTGCTCGATTTCTGCACTAAAGACACATTGGTGCGGTATGGCATGGCCAAATCCGATGATGCGAGATGAACGGACAGCGCTCATCGCGCATCCTCCAGGACGATTGATGCAACTTCATCCACTGCGTCATAGGCAAGACTGAGCTCAGCATCACTCATGCAATAGGGCGGCATCAGGTAGAGGACGTTGCCAAGCGGACGAATGAGGATTCCGCGATCGCGAAACAATTGGCGCATTCGGGGGGCTGCTTGCGAAAGATAGCCGTTTCCTTGCCCGACAAGGTCGAGCGCGGCAAGCGTGCCGCACTGACGGATGTTGGCAAAGCGCGGATCGTTGTCGAAGCGGGCCAGGTTGAGCCGCTGTGCGGTTTCAAGCGCGTGCACGCGCTCGAGCACCGGCTCGTTCTGCCAGACTGCGAGATTGGCGACCCCCGCCATACAGGCAATCGGATTGGCTGCATAGGAACTGGAATGAAAGAAAGTCTTGCGACGATCCTCTGACAGATGCGCCTCATAGACCTTGCCCACACAAAGCGTGACGGCAAGCGGCAAAGCGCCGCCGGTCAGACCTTTCGAAGTGCAGAGGATATCCGGTGTGATGCCGGCGTGCTCACAAGCAAACATCGTTCCCGTTCGTCCCCAACCCGCCATCACCTCGTCGGCTATGAAAAGACATTGATAGCGTTCGGCAATAGTCTTCAACCCGGCAAGTGTGGCGGGTCCGTACATTCTCATGCCGCCGGCGCCAAGCACCAGAGGCTCGATCAAAAGCGCTGCCACCCGCCCGCTGCGGCAGAGCTTCTCAAACTGATCCAGCGTCTGCTGTTCCAATCCGGCTTCCGGAAACGCAATCCGGTCAACACCAAACAGCAGCGCTTCATAGGCAGCGTTGAAAACGCCTCGCTCACCCGCAGACATCGTGCCGATCGTATCGCCGTGATAGCCCGCTTCCATCACGACAATGCGATCACGAGGCTCGCCCCGATTGTGAAAATATCCAAGGGCCATCTTGATCGCAACTTCAGCGCTGGTCGAACCACTGTCCGAATAAAAGACATGCGCGAGCCCCGGAGGAGCCACCGCGATCAGTCCCTCGGCAAGCCGTTCCGCTGCCTGATGCGAGAACTCTGCAAAAATGATCTGGTCATAGCATTCGGTCGCCTCGCGGATTGCCTGCATGATCGTCGGATGTCGATGGCCATGGGTGATCACCCACCAGGATGAAATGGCGTCGAGGATTTTCCTGCCAGTTTCATCGACAAGATAGCAGCCATCGGTAGACGCAATCCGTGTCATTGGTGGCTCAAGCGCATGCTGGGTGAATGGGTGCCATACAAGCGAATGCATCAAACAAGGCCTCCTCTCAAATGGGCCAGATCGAAATTTTCAGAGAATGCAGCCCGCAGCGCTGCGGCATTGAGGTCAGGGAGCCAGGGCAACCGACCGAGTTCAGCCACGCAGCCCATCCTGGCGATCACACGTTGTGTGTCGCGGTTCTCCTCGCCGATGAAGGCAATGCCAGCCACCGGGATGCCGCGATGCCGCAGCGCCTGAAGTGACAGCAATGTATGGTTGATGGTGCCAAGCGAGGTCCGCGCGCAGAGGATGACCGGAATCTGCCAGTGCGCGAATATATCGGCAAAAACCACCTCCTCGGTGATCGGGACAAGAACTCCGCCTGCGCCTTCGATCACCAGTGGGCCATGCGTCTGGGGCGGATCCAGTCGAGCCGGATCGATCTCGATACCGTCGCGGCCTGCGGAAAGATGGGGTGATACGGGCGTCTGAAGACGATAAGCTTCCGGCAGGATCTGTTCTTGCTTGAGAGCGCCCAGTCGCAACACGGCAGCACTATCCGTCTCCTCAGTCAGACCCGACTGGATCGCCTTCCAGTAAGAGCCTCCCAGTGCGCCGGCAAGCGCTGCGGAAAAAACCGTTTTGCCAATGCCGGTATCGGTGCCGCTCACAACGTAACGAGGGGTCATGTCGTAACCTCGTTTAGAATTGATGCCAGTCGCCCGGTCATGGCGGCGATCTGCGCTGCATCAACATTCAGCGTGATGGTGATCCGCAGGCGTGCTGTGCCAGTCGCAACCGTTGGCGGTCGGATCGCCCGAATGTCGAAGCCCGCTTCCTGCATAAGGCCCGCGATCCGCGATGCCCGGGCATTGTCACCAATCAGCACCGGTTGAATCTGCGAAAAGCTGGGCGTTATTCCGAGCCTCGACGCCAATGTGTTGCCGGCATAACGGCATAGGGCTTTCAGTCTGTCACGGCGATCGGGCTCATCCCTTACGATCCGCAGCGCGGCGCGAACGCCCTCTGCAATCAAGGGAGAGGGCGCTGTCGAGTAGATGAAGCTGCGGGCGTGGTTGACGAGATAGCCGGCCAGCGTCGCAGGCAGGCAAACAAGAGCGCCGCAGACGCCGAGCGCCTTGCCGCAGCCATGCAGCGTGATCAGGTGGGCAGCACCCTTTAAGGGGAAAGCGAGCCCCCGTCCTTCCGGCCCCAAAACGCCAGTGGCATGTGCCTCGTCGACCACGAGGAAACCGTCATGACGGATTGCAAGCGCGAGCAGTTCGGCAAGCGGTGCACGGTCGCCATCCATGGAATAAAGGCTCTCAACCGCGATCCATGTCGCCCCCTTGCCGCCGCCTTCCCGCCAAAAGCGAATGGCTTGTTCGACCGCCTCGAGATTATTGTGTGGCACCGCCACAGCGCGCGCACGGCTGCCGAGAATGCCGTCATGCACGCTTGCATGGATCAAGGCATCATAGACGATGAGATCGTCCTTTTGCGGCAAAGTGGAATAGAGCGCCACATTTGCGGCGAAGCCATTGCTGAAATAAAGGGCGGTTTCCGCGCCAAAAAACCTTGCCGCTTCGGCTTCCAGTGCCTCATGCACACAGTGATTGCCTCGCAACAGCCGCGAGCCGGCAGCGCCTTGCGGGATCCCATGATCAATCGCTGTTGCGATAGCCGCCGCGATCTGTGGCGCTGACGCAAGGCCGAGATAGTCATTGGAGGTGAAATCAACGCCCCGCGTCTGGCTCAGGACACGAAGCCGCGACCGGCGCATGAGCCCGGCAAGTCCGGTCTGGTAGCGATCAAGCGCCGGAAAACTCACGCTGCTGCCTCCCGCTCCATGGGCTTTAATCCGAGCCGTTGCAGCAGCGCGCTATCGTGATCTTCGCCTGGATTGTCTGCGGTCAGCAGCGTCTCGCCGACAAAGATCGAATTGGCACCGGCAAAGAAGCAGAGCGCCTGCAACTCATCGCTCATAGCGCTGCGTCCGGCCGACAGCCGAACAAAGGAGCGCGGCATCAAAATTCGTGCCAGTGCGATCATGCGCACGAAATCGACTGGCTCAATCGGTTCGGCATGCGCGAGTTTTGACCCCGGGATCGGGATCAGCCTATTGATTGGCACACTTTCTGGCGGTGAGGGCAGATTGGCCAATGTCACCAACATCGAAATGCGGTCTTCAACCGTTTCACCCATGCCAAGAATGCCGCCGGCGCAAACCTTGATCCCGGCGTTCCGAACATGTTCGAGCGTTTGCAGCCTGTCTTCAAACCTACGGGTGGTGATGATCTGGGAATAATAGCGCTCGGAGGTATCAAGATTGTGATTGTAGTAATCAAGTCCAGCATCAGCGAGTTGCTCCGACTGGTCCTGTGTCAGCATACCGAGCGTCATGCAGGTTTCTAGTCCAAGCGCCCTGACGCCTTCGACCATGGCGACCAGAACATCCATGTCTCGATCCTTTGGGCCGCGCCATGCGGCCCCCATGCAATAGCGTGTCGCGCCGCCATCGCGGGCTTCACGCGCTTGCGCAAGGACGCGCTCAACGGCGATCAGCTTTGAAGCCTTGAGACCTGTCGGATAATGCGCGGACTGGCTGCAATAGCCGCAATCTTCAGCGCAGCCGCCCGTCTTGATCGACAGAAGCCGGCTCAGCTGGATGGCATTGGGATCAAAGTTCGCGCGATGCACCTGCTGGGCGCGAAAGAGGAGATCGTTTAAGGGTAAATTATAGATAAAACCTGCTTCCTGCATCGATCTCTCCATTGAGGCTACATCTGAATCCGGCGCCGTTTCGTTGCGATTGATCGCGGTTGTGGTCATGCAGTGCTCCTTGCAGATGCAAATTTCGGTCCGAATCTTCCGTTAAAGGCAGGTTTCGCCATGCTGAGAACGGTTTGTCATCGCGCTTTTCAACCTTTCAATAGGATAGAACTCGCAAGTTTAAAAAATAGATAAAAGCGACTCACTATAGATAAAGTTTATCCTATGATCGATTATCGCTGCAAGCTGGGCTCAGCTGCGCAGTGGTTGGCGCAGGCAACCCCGCGAGACAGTAGCCGTGCGCAGGCAAGCCCGCGCGCTCCTATCTGCTCAACTATCGTGGGTGGATGGCACTGGTGTAAGATGATGCCAATGCGGAAATGCTACCATCGTAAGCGGGCAATTGCCGATCGGGTGGGGATCTGCAATTGTGCCCCGCGTTGGGCTTTCCAGCAAATTTTTGGCGAAGCAGAGCCAGTCCTCTCGATGCGATGTGTCCGGCTTAATGAAATGACCTTCATCCTCAAGCCACAGATTTCGCGACGCATTATTGGTCTGACTTTGCCTGCTTGATCTCTGCGGGGCATGAATGCGGTCGATCGCAGAACGGGTTTGTCTTCAAATATCTTGATGCTGGGGCAACCGATAATCGGCTGCCCCAGCCAGCTCTTTATCAAGGGCTGAATCAAGCGGTGCTGCGTGGCGGTCTTGCGTGACGCTAGTGCGGCAGGTTTGAATGATTTTCGATTTGACGCTTTCACGCCTTTACCTTATGCCCGCCTGCCGCCGCTTGATTGACGGTCATTGCGATCATGTGAAGAATGTCATCGGCGCTACATCCGCGTGAGAGGTCGTTGG
>NZ_DAMBKZ010000033.1:0-39667 GCF_032066345.1 Brucella sp. | reverse complement strand
CTGTCGCTCGTGGATCGCGGCTTCATCTATGCCATCGCGCATATTCGTGGCGGCAAGGACAAGGGTTTTGCCTGGTACGAAAACGGCAAGCGCGAGAAGAAGACCAACACGTTTATGGATTTCATCGCGGCAGCAAAACACCTCGTCACGCACGGTTTCACCAGCCATGATCGCATTGTCGCCCATGGCGGCTCGGCAGGCGGTATGCTGATGGGCGCTATCGCCAATATGGCACCGGAAGCCTTTGGTGGCATTATTGCGGAAGTTCCGTTCGTGGATGTGCTCAACACCATGCTTGATGATACCTTGCCGCTGACGCCGCCTGAATGGCCGGAATGGGGCAATCCGATCACCTCAGAAACCGATTATCGCAACATCGCAGCCTATTCGCCTTACGATAATGTCAGCGCGCAAGCCTATCCGCGCATTCTGGCTGTGGCTGGTCTGACCGACCCGCGCGTTACCTATTGGGAACCTGCCAAGTGGGTTGCGAAACTGCGTGAGCTTAAGACAGACGATCATCCGGTTCTTTTCCGCATCAATATGGATGCGGGACATGCCGGTGCCTCGGGTCGTTTCTCCCGACTGGAAGAAGTTGCCTACACTTATGCTTTTGCGTTGAAAGCGGTCGGAAAAGCCTGACGGCTTATCAATAAATGCAAGAAAATTGGAACTCCCGCCGGATTTTCATCCGGCGGGAGTTCTCGTTTTAATAGCATTTCCAGCAAAAGTGCGAAGCGGTTTCGCGTCGGATAATACGTAAAAACAAACAGTTACAGCGCTTCCAACGATTCATTCTTTACTGGAACCGCTGTAACGTTCCGTTGCAAGCTTTGCTGCAGGTGACAGTCCAAGCCCGCCTGCAGATGTCCGCTTCTTCAAAGCGGCAATCAGAACTGCGAAAGCTATGAGCGCAATCACCGTATCTGCGAGCGTGAATGCAAACCAGATCGCATTAACGCCCCAGAATGCTGTAAGCACCGTTACGAAAGCAGGCAGAAGCACAAACGGCTTGCTCAATGTCAGAAGTCCTGCTCGTGCGGGCTGCCCAATGGCCTAAAAATAAAGCGCAAAAACCAAAACGGGCCCGGTGAAAAGATAAGCATAGGTCATTGGGCGAATGATCTGTGCCACCGCTTCACTCACTGCAAGGTCGTCCACAAAGATCAAGCCGATGGAATTACTGACCATCAGGACAATGATCTCGATGATGAGGCAATAGACGAACACTGTTGTTAGCGCGATGCGCAAAACAGTGTCCGAGCGCTGATAAAGACCCGCACCCACATTGTTGCCGACGATGCTCTGCATTGCGAGCGCTACAGCCATCAAAGGCAGATATGTGAAGCCGAATATCCGCATTACAATGCCATAAGCCGCAACGTTCAACGCATAGTCCGAGCCTTCGGAAAAACGAAGCGCGCTAATCACAAAGGCCGTGCTCAACGCAATGCCAATAAAGCTCAAACTCAGCGGAGCCCCAAGACCCGCAATACGTCCCCAACCGCCGACCCAGGAGTTGTGCCACAAAGCATTGAGCGAAATCGTACCCTGCTTGAATTGCCTGAAACCAAGTAGCAACAACAAGCCAAGAGTTTGAGCAAAAACCGTACCCAAAGCCGATCCGGCAATGCCAAGCTCCATCTTCGCAATGAAAATGTAGTTCAGTGCAATATTGGCGAGCGTCACGCAGACCGACATTATCGCGATCAGGCCAGCTCGCCCCTCATTGCGCCATGCATCGGCATGAAGGCCAAGGACAAATTGAAGCGGCAGCGCTAGAATGGTGATGAACAGAAAGAGATATGCCATTTCTGCAAGCGCCATATCGCCGTCCGCCATACCATTGATAAGCGGGCGTCCAACCAGAAAAAATAGCGCAATCAAGCCCAACGCGATGATGAGTGCCAGACCATGAGCGCGTGCAAAGGTTGCTTCCGCCTCTGAAATCCTGCGGCCACCAAGCTGCCTTGCCATCTGGCTCGACATGCCGCCGCTGACCAGCGTTGACATGGCAATTGTGAGCATAATTGCCGGGAAGACCAGACTGACTGCAGCCATGGCTCTGGCGCCAACAAAATGGCCCAGGAAGATTGCATCGACCACGCTCAGCAAGCCGTTCATCACCATGATGAGCGTCATGGGCAGCACATTGGTCAGAAACACACGCCCCGGAGAAGCGTGCAGAAAACGATTATCGAGTGATTGTCCCGAAGACATCACAGACTCCTCAAATCACATTTCAATTGCGATGGGTGCCTGCATTACCACCAACGAAATGCTTCGAGGGTGAAGATATCAAAAGCCGGGCTTCACCGAGACATTCGTCTGCAGGCGGCAGGTGCCGGAACCGTGCTGCTGTCTATAAATAACGATGCCTTTCGTCAACAAGATTAATACTTAAGAAGTGAACGTACTTTCGATCTTAAGCCTAATTTAGTGAACAAATATCGGAACTTGTAAGAAAATTTGAGATTAGAAAACTTCACCAAATGGCGTATAATCTTCTTAGAGCGTTCCAGCAAAAGTGGGAACCAATTTTGCGTCTGGAAATGCGTAAGAACAAATAGATAGAGCGGTTTCAATGACTCAGCATTCGCTAAAACCGCTCTAGTTGAATAACTTCAAATAGTGGGAGTGTTCCATGTTGCGTCAGGGCTTCACCGTTTCAACGGCCGCATTGAGTTTACTGGTTTCCGCTTTTGTAGCACTACCGTCAGTATCGGCCGCCAACGCACAAGTCCGCAAAAACGTCAGCGAATTTGCGGGTCAACGTTGCAATACGCCACCACGCGGTAGCGGCGTTATTGTCGGTCAGTTCAGCGGTGTAGACGATTCACCATTTGTCAGCGATGGCGATGGGCTGGTGCCGATTGATCGCTTCCGCTGCTTCAAGACAATGGCTGAGTGTAAAGGTTGGCTCTACACAATGCAGAGCAAATACACCAATGCCGGTGCCGCAACAGTTGTCCGCTGCACGAAGCGGTAATTAGAGCGCCGTGCGCCTAAACAGGCGCGCAAAGGTCGCTCTAACACTTTAAACTAGAGCATAATTTCATCTTAAACTGACTCAAGTTTAAGGAATTATGCTCTAGCGATTGGACGGATAGCCGTTTGAATGCGCCGGAATGGCTTTGAGATAAGCGGCAATCGCATCTCGATCTGCGTCTGTCAGATGCGCCATATTGGCAACGACATCGGCCATCGATCCGCCGAGTGAGTCAAAATCCGGTGTGAAGCCACTTTGCAGCGCATAGGCGACATCGTTCTCGCCCCATTCGCCAATACCGCCTTCACCAGAGGTAATATTGGGAACCACACCCTTGCGACCATCGCTTCCCGTTTCAGGTGAAAGCGCACCGGCCATCCATTGCTTATCATCAAGCCCGCCAATGACATTACGCGGCGTATGGCACTCGCCACAATGGCCAAGCGCTTCCGTTAAATATTGACCGCGCTTCACCTGATCGGATGCATTTGCCAGTTCAACGACCGGCTTATCGGAAAGATAAAGCTGCTTCCAAAGACCCAATCCACGGCGGATATTGAATGGGAAGCTCAGCTTATGCGGTGGTGCCACATTATCCGACGCAGGCAGGGTTTTCATATAGGCGAAAAGGTCTGCAACATCCTGCGGCTGCATCTTTGCATAGGATGTATAAGGGAAAGAAGGGTACAGATGCTCCCCTGCCCGCCCGACACCTTTCAGCATTGCATTTGCAAAGTCGTGCAGAGTCCAGTTACCGATGCCCTGCGCTGACGGAGAGATGTTAGGCGCAATGAATGTGCCAAAATCTGAAACCAGTTCATGTCCACCGGTAAGAACCTTGCGGTCGTCACCCGACGCGCCGGGAGCAGCATGACAGGAAGCACAGCCCCCTGCCCAGAACACATGCTCGCCCTTTGTCGCATCACCTGGCTGCAAAGCTGCAATCACCGACTGATCCACCGTCTGAGGCGTCGTCAGCACCCAAAAGGTGGCGGCACCAATGATGACTATAGCGCCGGCAGCATATGCGAGTTTACGGACCATTGTTCTGCTAGAGCGGTTTCTATTCAAGTAGAATTGTTGAAACCGCCCTATCCCTTTGTTTGCGCATTATCCGATGCATCGAAGCGGGATCAGAAATCAGTCTGTAGACTTATCTGCCCCGGAGAGGCTTCGCGCTATTGGCTCAGATGCTCTTGTCAGTTCTTTTTCACGCGATAAGCCTGGTGGCAGGAACCACAATTGGCGGCAACCTGCTGAAAGGCTGGCTTCAGCGCATCGAGATCAGCAGGCTTGGCCGCGAGCGCTGCGGCTGCATCAGAGCGGAATTTTTCGACGTGCTTGACGAAGTCTTCCTTGTTTTCCCAAATCTTTGGTGAGGCTTCCGTGTCGCCCTGATCGGAACCTGCAGGAAACAGGGTATCAACGTCGAACTTCTTTGCGTCCGCATCGATCTTTTCAAGGGCAGCCAGAGCGGCTGCCGCATCGAAAGGCTTATCACCCTTCACCATTGGCGCGAGCTGTCCAACAGAACGGCCCATGTCTTTCATGATTGCCTGACGATCTGCGATAGCATCGGCATGTGCCACACCGGCAGTCAAAAGAGCCACTGAACTGACGGCGAGAAAAAATGAACGCATGCGATCCTCCGCATCTAAAAATTGAACAACGATCGTCCCTTGGTAAAAATATCCGATACAATCTCAGTCTTTGCAACAAAGACGCCGAATAAATCCCACTTCTCAAAAGTAACACGCCGAGTTTATATCGATTATTACAGCGCATTCACGACAACGTGAAAAACCTGATATAAATACTATTGTTTAATCGTGGAGGCATTCAAGATTATCACTATATAAAAAGGGAATTACTTGATATTAATACTCACCTTTTAAACTCAAGCATTTACTCACCCGTCGGTCCCTAATATTCAAACCAATGCGTATGACTCATGGGTTTTGGTTAAGCCCGAGTGGCGATTGAACTTTTTCTAAGCAAAGAAAAACCCCGCTTTCGCGGGGCTCTTCATTGTCATTACCGAAAGGCAAATTATGCCTTTTCGTAAAGCTCCAGGACGTAGTCCCAGTTTACGAGGCTATCAACGAAAGCTTCGAGGTACTTCGGACGCGCGTTGCGGTAATCGATGTAGTAGGAATGTTCCCATACGTCGACGCCGAGGATTGGCGTTGCGCCGTGAACCAGCGGGCTTTCACCGTTTGCGGTCTTCGAGATTTCGAGCTTGCCGTTCTTAACCGACAGCCATGCCCAGCCCGAACCGAACTGACCAGCGCCAGCAGCAATGAAGTCTTCGCGGAACTTGTCGTAGCCGCCGAGATCGGATTCAACAGCCTTTTCAAGCTTGCCTGGCAGCTTCTTGCCGCCGCCGTCTTTCTTCATCCAGTTCCAGAAATGGAGATGGTTGTAGTGCTGACCAGCATTGTTGAAGAGCGCCTGATTCTTGCCGAAGCTTTCCTTGACGATTTCTTCGAGGCTTTTGCCTTCAAGGCCGGAACCTTCGAGCAGCTTGTTACCATTGGTAACATAAGCCTGATGGTGCTTGTCGTGGTGGAATTCGAGGGTTTCGCGCGACATGAACGGAGCAAGTGCGTCATAATCGTACGGAAGGGCGGGCAGTTCAAAGGCCATTGGAACTCTCCTCTGTCTTTCAGCTTACAATAGGCAGCTACTGTGGGGCAGTGCGAACACATACCCGGAAACTTGCGTGCGCAATCTACATAGGCCGCAATGCCGCAGGCGGCAATGCCGGATGTTCTAAATTTAGCGCCCATCACAATGAATTATTATTGAAATTGCATAAGGATAGGGTTCACTTTACTTTTTTTGAGATTGATGCACGAACGGAGAAAATCGGTGTCCCACAGTTCCTATGTTTTCGACGCGTATGGCACATTGTTCGATGTGCATTCCGCCGTGCGTAGGCATGAAGATAAAGCGGGACCGGATGGCGCGGCCTTCTCCCTGCTCTGGCGAACCAAACAGCTCGAATATTCGTGGACGCTCAGTCTGATGGGCGAATATCGCGATTTCTGGAAGCTCACGGAAGAAGCACTGGATTTCGCCTTTGCACGTTATCCATCTGTCGATCCGGCACTTCGCAACGATTTGCTTGAAGCATACTGGAAGCTAGACTGTTATCCAGAAGTGCCTGCGGCCCTCAAAAGCCTGAAAAGCCGGGGCGCGCGGCTGGCTATTTTGTCCAATGGCTCGCCCGCCATGCTTGAAGCCGCAGTCAAATCCTCTGCACTCGATGTCCTGCTTGATGATGTCATCTCTGCCGATAGCGTCAGGCGTTATAAGACGTCACCGTCAGTCTATGAACTCATCACGATGCAATGGCGGCTTTATCCGTCGGCGATTTCGTTTCAATCGTCCAATCGCTGGGATGTTGCAGGGGCCGCACGATTCGGAATGCGCGCGGTCTGGATCAACCGGTCCAACCAACCCGACGAGTATAAGCAATATCCCCCTGCCCTCATTCTGCCGAGCCTGCAATTGCTCGACTGAATCTCACTAAAACTTGAACAACGCAAATTGGGTGACAACCGCCTGTTGCGGCTAAAATTGTGTCGCAACGGCAACACGAGGCCGGTTGCAGCGCTTCAGCCACTTTTAGGCCTTATTACGAACGGCTGAGAGCCACAATTATCGGGCGTTTTGCCCGCAACAAAACGCGTCTAACGCCGTTATAGCCGCAGAATCTGCGATTATCACAATCAGTTGGTCGCACTTCATTAACCCTAACCGTTGTATCTAAAAATCCTCCCGCCACTAAAATGGTTTTCATATGCAAACGACCCTTACCCGCCGTTCCTTTCTGACGGCCATGACAGCAACAGCGGCGGCCGGCCTCGCCGGTTGCGCTCAGTTGGGGCAGAATGTTCCAATCATTGATGTTGATGCCAATGGCAATCCTATCAACAGGACCCCTCAGGCCAATGTCGATGCTTCTTATGGAAGCTGGGCATCCATGTATGCCGCTGTAGAAGACAATGGCTTTCAGCTACCGGCCATTCCGATCCAGAAGATGGACAAGCGCTATCTTCGCCAGGTCGTTCAGGATCCAACTGGCGAAATGCCAGGCACGATCGTCGTGGATACGGCAAACCGTTTCCTCTATCTGGTGCTGGGCAATGGACAGGCAATGCGCTACGGCGTCGGCATCGGCCGCGACGGCTTTGCATGGTCGGGCCGCGCTGTCATCCAGTACAAGCGCGAATGGCCACGCTGGACGCCACCGGATGAAATGGTTGCCCGCCAGCCAGAACTCGAACCATACAGCTCGCGCAACGGCGGCATGGCTCCAGGTCTCAAGAATCCGCTCGGCGCCCGCGCTCTTTACATCTTCAAGGATGGCAAGGACACGATCTATCGTCTGCACGGCAATCCTGAATGGTGGTCGATCGGCAAGGCCGTTTCTTCGGGCTGCGTACGCCTGATGAACCAGGACATCATCGATCTTTACAACCGCGTTCCACCGAAATCGCCTATTCTGGTTATGTAATCCAGAATTTACGAGATACAAAAAAGCCCCGGAAAACCGGGGCTTTTTTTCATTTCGGGCGAATATCTGTCAGCGCTTGAAGCTGCCCAGAATGCCGCGTACAAGCGCACGTCCAAGTGACGTACTGACAGAACGAACCACTGATTTCATAGCCGTTTCTGCAACTGTCTGACGGCCAGATCGACGACCTGTTCCAAGCGCAGTTCCCAACAGATCGCCAAAAATACCGCCGCCTTCACCGGCCTCTTCCTGCTTCGTCTTCTGCTGGGCGTCGGCTGCTGCCTGCGCTTTGCGCGCCAGCATTTCGAACGCTGAATCGCGGTCGATTGTCTGATCATATTGGCCGGAGACAGGGCTTGCGGCAATGATCTTCGCCCGTTCTTCAGGCGTCAGTGGGCCAATCTGCGACGATGGCGGGCGGATCAATGTGCGCTGCACCATCGAAGGCACGCCCTTGGCCTGCAAGGTCGAAATCAGTGCTTCACCGGTTGAAAGATTGGTGATCGCCTCAAACGTCTTGAAATCCGGGTTTGGACGGAACGTATCGGCAGCGGTCTTCACTGCATTTGTTTCGCGAGGCGTATAAGCGCGGAGCGCATGCTGAACACGATTGCCAAGCTGTGCGAGCACTGTTTCAGGCACATCGAGCGGATTCTGCGTCACAAAATAAACGCCAACGCCCTTGGAACGGATCAGGCGAACCACCTGCTCGACGCGATCAACCAGCGCCTTCGGTGCTTCATCGAACAGCAAATGCGCTTCATCAAAGAAGAAGACCAGACGCGGCTTGTCAGGATCGCCTACTTCGGGAAGCTCCTCGAAGAGTTCCGACATGAGCCAGAGAAGGAAAGTAGAGTAAAGGCGCGGGCTCATCATCAGCTTGTCGGCTGCTAGCACGCTAATAACACCGCGACCGTCGGTCGTCGTCCGCATCAGATCAGCGATACGAAGGGCGGGTTCGCCAAAAAATTTGGAGCCGCCCTGCTGATCAAGCACGAGCAACGAGCGCTGAATCGCACCAACCGACGCCTTGTTGACGTTACCGTATTTTGCAGAAAGCTCAGCCGAACGTTCGGCCATTTCCGCGAGAATTGCCTGCAAATCTTTGAGATCAAGCAGCAGCAGGCCTTCTTCATCGGCCAAACGGAAAGCAACGTTAAGAACGCCTTCCTGGGCATCGGTCAGGTTCATCAGGCGCGAGAGCAGCAGCGGCCCCATTTCGGAGATCGTGGCACGGACCGGATGGCCCTGCTCGCCAAAAATATCCCAGAAAATAACGGGAGATGCTCGCATCTCATATGGGTTGAGCTGAATTTCCTCTGCGCGCTTGGTCAGATTGTCATTGACGACACCTTTGGCGGCAATGCCGGAAAGATCGCCCTTGATATCGGCACAGAAGACTGGAACGCCAGCCACCGAAAAGCTCTCGGCGAGAACCTGCAGCGTGACCGTTTTACCAGTACCTGTCGCACCGGTAACGAGGCCATGCCTGTTACCATATTTCAGCGCCAGATATTCAGGCTGCTGGTAGGAATCGTCTGGTTTGCGGCTTGCACCAAGGAAAATGGCATCATCAGCAGTCATCAGGCAGGTCGCTCCGTAAAAGGTTTGCTCCCTTACGATATACTAGCACTACCGCCCTGCAACAATGATTAAGCCATTTTATCCATTGATGTGCAATTTTGGCGTCATGCCGTCACAGAAAAATGCGAATATTTTAAATCAGGAAAGCTTGCAAAGCGCCAATGAGAATGCATATTACGTAAACGTAAGAAATTTGGGAGACTCTCATGGACGAACTGATCGCGCGCATCACCTCCAATGTTGGCATCGATGCAGCAACTGCTGAAAAGGCTGTTGGCATGATTTTGGCATTTCTGCAGAAGGAAGGCCCGGCTGATAAAGTACAGCAGCTTTTGGCAGCTTTCCCGGGCGCCGAAGAAGCCATTTCGCAGGTCAAGGGTGGCGGTCTGCTTTCCGGCCTGATGGGCGGCGTGATGGGTCTCGGCTCGCAGCTGATGGGCGCTGGCCTCGGCATGGGTGAAATCTCCGGCGTTGCCAAGGAAACCATCCGTTTTGCCAAGGAAAAGGCTGGTGCTGAACCAGTCGACGCCGTTGTCGGCTCGATCCCAGGCCTCGGCCAGTTCGTATAAATTTGACGCACCAAAGAAAAAGCCCCGGATTTCCGGGGCTTTTTTTATGCTTCTTTTATGACCGTTACGCCGACATGACGGGTACGCCCAGCACCCCAGCCATTGATAGCTGCTCCCAAGCCAAGGGCTGCAAAGAAGATACCGCAGGCGGCAAAGCTTCCTGTCGCACCATGGATCATGCCAACAACGAGCGGACCAATAGCCGCCAATGTATAGCCGACGCATTGCGCCATGCCGGACAGGTGAGCTGCCGTATGTGAATCCGGTGAGCGCAACACGATCACCATCATAGCGGCAGCGATCAAACCACCCTGCCCAAAGCCCTGCACAATGGCCAGAAGCCAGAAACTCCATTGCGGCAGATAAAGAAAGCCCATTAAAGGCAACGCCGCGCTGATGCAAAGCACCACATTAAGCAGGCTCTGGCTCTTTTGACGTATCGCAATCGATGGGATCGCCAGACAGGTCACGACCTGCACCATGATCGAAAATGAAACCAAGCCGCCAGCTGCCGTAGCACTCAGCCCCTGCTCTCGCAGAATTGGCGCAAGCCAGCCAAAAACGACATAAGCCATCGAGGATTGAAGGCCCATAAACAACGTGACCTGCCAGGCGAGCTTGTCTTTCCAAAGCCCGACAACCTTAAAACCTGAATGCGCGACATTGTGCTTCGCACGCAGCGCCTGTGGTAGCCAAAGTGCCAGAACCAGAGCTGCTGGAATTGCCCAGAAAGCCAGTGCAAGGTTCCATGAACCGCCGAGCATATGCTCAATCGGAATTGTGAACCCGGCAGCAGCGGCTGCTCCGCCACAAAGCGCCATCGTATAAAAGCCGGTCATAATCGCAGCGGTTTTAGGGAAGTCCCGCTTTACGACCCCCGGCAGTAACACATTGCCGGTAGCAATGGCCGCACCAGCCAATATCGCACCAATATACAGTGACGCCTGACTTCCTATGCCGCGGATTGCCGTGCCGATGGTCAAGACAATCAGAACAAACAATAAGACGCGCTCGGCACCGTAGCGCTGGGCCAGTCTCGGCGCGAAAGGTGCGAATACGCCCAAACAGACCACCGGCAATGTCGTTAGCAAGCCAGCAGCAAAACCGGACATACCGGTTGCGTCGATGATTTCTGGAAGTAGGACCGAAACGCTTGAAAATACCGGACGCAGATTGGCAGCAATCAACACCAGACTTAAGCCCAGTAGCACGCGCAAAGCTTGGCTCGGCAGGCGTTGTGCAGCGGGTTGCGGCACGCTGTCGGCCTCGGCATCAACAAAAGGCTCCGCATTGTGTGCCGGATTTTCTTCCGTTGCTGCCTGCAACGAAACATTGTTTGTGTGGCTCATGATGCCAACAGCCTTTCAAGTTCTTTGATTAGGGGCGCCATAAATCGACGCACTGCGTCGCCTGCCAGGTCGGGATTGCCAGTGGCGATAGCTTCAATAAGGGCACTGTGTTCTTCGTTATCAGGTTCCGGCAGCTCTCCATCGAGCGTCGCTTCTATTGATTCCCGGATGGATTGGGAAAAGAAGGCATAGACCTCGATAAGCGCATTGTTGCCCGATGCCGCGACGATTGCTTCATGGAAGGCAAAATCTCGCGAAACAAAATCGGCTCGGCTTGTTTCCGCACGCTTGTTGCGCTGCTCCAGCATCGCTTCAAGATGGCGGATCATTTCCGGTGTCGCTCGTTGAGCAACAAGTCGGGCAGCTTCCGCCTCAAGCGCTGCCCGCGTTTCAAACCGGTCACGCAAACTTGTATGGCGAATACGATCAAGGCTGCGGCGCATGTCTGCCGCCGACAGGACATAGGTTCCGGAACCCTGCCGCGTTTCCAGCATCCCTTGGGCGACCAGCGCACGCACGGCTTCGCGCACAGTGCCACGACTGACCCCAAGTTTCGCGGAAAGGCTTGCTTCATTGGGCAATTGCTCACCCACGCGCCAATTGCCGGCCGTGATCTCAGCCCGGATGGACTGTTCCGCAGCATCGGCAAGGCTTTTTCTTGAGAGTGTTTCCATAGATCACCAAAGTCATCAGATGACTTGATGAATTATATGTCATAATCTCGCGTGTCAATGTGGATTACATGCGACGTGCAATCTGCTTTAACCTTATCTGCCGCATTCCGTTAACAATTATCGCGCAATGTGGCACGCTAGAATGAAGCCTTCGCAACCGGGTGCCGCATGATTACTCTTTACTGCCTTAACGGAGACCATCTCGACCGCGTCGAGGTTGAGCCGGGCAATCCCCTTCCTGAAAACGTTATCTGGATTGACCTTCTCGCACCCGGCGTCAATGAAGATCATATCGTTGAGGCGTGGACCGGCATCTCGATCCCGACCCGTGAAGACATGACGGAAATCGAGGAATCGAGCAGATTCTATATGGAGAACGGCGCGCAATATCTGACTGTGCCGATCCTTCATGCAGTGGATCTCGATCATCGTGAACTCGCACCTGTCACTTTCATTCTGCATGGACAGCGGCTGGTAACGGTTCGCTATGCCGATCCAAAATCGGTCAGTATTTACATCACGCGCGCGACAAAGCCGGGCAACGGCCTGATCCCGAATGCAAAATGTTCCGGCCTTTCAATCATGCTCGGCATAATCGAGGCCACCACCAATCGTCTGGCAGATATTCTGGAAGGCGTTGCAGGCAAGATCGATGCGGCATCGCATTCGATCTATCGTCGCCAGCCCAAGGCACGGCCAATGACGACTGAGGATTTCCGGCACATCCTCACGCAGATCGGTGGACAGGGTACGTTTCTATCGCGAATGCGCGAAAGTTTGGCAGGCATCAGCAGAATGCTGGTTTATCTCTCTGCAATCAACAGCCCGGTTGCGACCAAGAAAGACACGCGCTCATGGGTCAAATCGCTGGAACGCGATGCGCAGTCGCTGGTCGCCTATGTGGATTTTCTGTCCAATAAGGTGACGTTCCTGCTTGATACGATTGTCGGGCTTATCTCTGTCGAGCAGAACGCGATCATCAAGATTTTTTCGGTTGCGGCAGTGGGCTTCATGCCTCCAACACTCGTCGCATCCATCTATGGCATGAACTTCTCATTCATGCCGGAGCTGAACTCACCCTGGGGTTATCCAATGGCGCTTGGCCTGATGGTGGCCTCAGCTTTGCTGCCACTGTTTTATTTCCGAAGGAAGGGGTGGCTGTAAATCATACCGATGCAGCCACAATCTCCCAGTCTCTGCCGTTAATTTTCAGCACATCGCCCACCGGCTTTCCAAAAAGCATTATGGCCACGGGCGAGACGTGGGAAATTTTGCCATTGGCGGGGTCGGCCTCGTCCTCGCCAACAATGGTCCAGACCCGCACGCCACCTTCATCGAGGTTTTCCAGCTCCACCGTCATGCCAAAGCGTACAACGTCACTGTCCGGATCGGGCGCGGATAGTTCTGCGGTTTCACGTCGCGAAGTCCAGTAGCGCAAATCACGCGAAACGCGGGCAATCGCTGAGCGCTCGCCTGCAACATTCGCTTCGGCCAGTTCGCGGTGAAGCCGTGCAAGCTCGTCGTCAATCATCTTCAAACCATTCGGCGTGACGAGATTGCGGTGCGGACTGATGGGACGCTCGCCGAGATCGATAGGCGCGTCGTCCTGTTCTTTGGTGAAAGCTCTGCTCATCATCTGAATGTATGCAGAGCGCTCGCGCCCCGCAAGCCCACAGTCTGAACACGCGTGCAAACGGATAAAAATCCGTATTTCAGTGCACGCCCAGTTTTTATTGATTGACCAGTCAATCAAAGATAAAATAGGGATCAACAGCCCTCAACCCGGATGACGATTATGCCTAAGATCGGGATGGAACCCCTACGGCGGCGCGAACTGATCGATGCCGCCATCCGCACTATCGGCCAGCGTGGTTCGTTGGACGTCACTGTTGCACAGATCGCCCATGAAGCAGGCGTATCGCCCGCGCTTGCGCATCACTATTTTGGCGGCAAGGACAAGCTGATCCTGGCCACCATGCGCCATCTCTTGCGTGAGCTCGGGAGCGATTTGAACGCCGCCGTGAAGCTTGCAGAAACCCCGCGTGAGCGTATTGCGGCCATCATCGCGGTTAATTTTTCCGCCTCGCAGTTTGCGCAGGAGACGATTGCAGCCTGGCTGACCTTCTATGTTCATGCGCAGCAATCCGAAGACACAAAGCGGCTTTTGCGCATCTATGCGCGCCGCCTGCATTCAAACTTCGTCTTCGCGCTGGAACAGTTGACCAGCCACGAGCGTGCCAACCGTATTGCCGAAGGCGCAGGTGCGCTGATCGATGGGCTTTATATCCGCCACGCCCTTGGTGCCGACGCGCCAAATGCGGCATCGGCAATTGCCCTTGTTGAAGATTACATCGCTGTTCAGCTTTCGGCGGAGAAATAAGATGGAAGCGGATTTCGTTATTATTGGCTCCGGCTCTGCCGGTTCGGCTATGGCCTACCGGCTGTCGGAAGATGGCAGGCACTCGGTTATCGTCATTGAATTCGGTGGCCCGGACATTGGCCCGCTGATCCAGATGCCAGCCGCCCTTTCCTTCCCCATGAATATGGAAACCTATGACTGGGGCTTTTCCACCGAACCAGAGCCGCATATCGGCGGGCGCAGCCTCGTTACCCCACGCGGCAAGGTGGTCGGCGGATCATCATCCATCAACGGCATGGTCTATGTGCGCGGGCACGCACGCGATTACGATCACTGGTCGGAAAGTGGCGCGCGCGGCTGGTCCTATGCCGATGTATTGCCCTACTTCAAGCGGATGGAAAATTCCCACGGCGGACAGGAAGGCTGGCGCGGCACCAATGGTCCGCTGCATGTTCAGCGCGGTCGTCGCGATAACCCGCTGTTCAAGGCCTTCGTCGATGCCGGCCAACAAGCGGGCTTTGAAGTCACTGACGATTATAATGGCGAGAAGCAGGAAGGCTTTGGCCCGATGGAGCAGACGATCCATAATGGACGTCGCTGGTCTGCGGCCAATGCCTATCTTAAACCTGCCCTCAAGCGTCCCAATGTGAAACTCGTCAAAGGCTTAGCACGAAAAATCGTGATGGAAGGAAAGCGCGCGGTCGGGGTTGAAATCGATGCGGGCCGTACTTTCTCGACTATCCGCGCACGCCGCGAAGTCATCATCGCTGCATCGTCGATCAATTCGCCAAAGCTGCTTATGCTTTCAGGCATTGGACCTGCTGCGCAGCTTAAAGAGCACGGCATTGAGGTCGTGGCTGATCGTCCCGGCGTTGGGCAAAATCTGCAGGATCATCTGGAAGTCTATATCCAGCAGGAATGCACGCAGCCGATCACGCTCTATTCCAAGCTTAACCTTTTTTCCAAAGCCAAGATTGGCGCGGAATGGCTGTTCTTCAAAACTGGCGATGGCGCAACAAATCATTTCGAATCCGCAGCCTTCGTGCGTTCGAAAGCAGGCGTGGAATATCCGGATATCCAATACCACTTCCTGCCGGTCGCGATCCGCTATGACGGCAAAGCGGCTGCAGAATCGCACGGCTTTCAGGCTCATGTTGGACCGATGCGCTCCAAGTCCCGCGGCAGTGTTACACTGCGCTCGGCTAATCCACGCGAAAAGCCTGTCATAAAGTTCAACTATATGTCGCATGAGGATGATTGGGCCGATTTCCGTCATTGCGTGCGACTGACACGCGAAGTTTTCGGACAGGACGCATTTGCCCCTTATCGCGGCGCGGAAATCCAGCCCGGCGCGAATGTGCAGTCTAATGACGAGATCGACAATTTCATTCGCGAGCATGTGGAAAGTGCATTCCACCCTTGCGGAACTTGCAAAATGGGATCAGTTGACGATCCAATGGCAGTGGTTGACCCAGAATGCCGGGTGATTGGCGTTGACGGATTGCGGGTCGCGGATTCATCCATCTTTCCGCGCATCACCAACGGCAACCTCAACGGCCCGTCGATCATGACTGGCGAAAAGGCATCGGATCATATTCTGGGACGCACTCCGCTGGCGCGATCCAATCAGGAACCATGGATCAACCCGCGCTGGGAAGTATCTGATCGCTAATGAAACTCGAGGAGAATAAAATGAAAGCCCAACCTAAAGCCTCGCATTTCATCGGCGGCGCATTCGTGGAAGACAAAGCTGGCAAGCCGCTTCCCGTCATCTATCCGGCGACAGGCGAAGAAATCGCAAAGCTTTATTCAGCAACGCCGGATGTGATCGAGAGCGCCTATGCTGCCGCGTTGAAAGCGCAAGGCGAATGGGCAGCGCTCAAGCCGGTGGAACGCGGCCGCATTCTGCGCCGCACGGCGGAAATCCTACGCGAGAAAAACAAGAAGCTCTCCAAGCTCGAAACGCTTGATACCGGCAAGGCATTGCAGGAGACACTGGTGGCGGATGCAGCATCGGCTGCAGATGCGCTTGAGTTTTTCGGAGGCATCATTTCCGGCTTTAATGGTGAGTTCGTAGAGCTTGGCGGGTCGTTTGCTTACACGCGCCGCGAAGCACTCGGCATCTGTGTAGGCATCGGTGCGTGGAATTACCCGATCCAGATCGCAGCATGGAAATCTGCGCCGGCACTGGCTATGGGCAACGCTTTCATCTTCAAGCCGTCCGAGAACACCCCTCTTTCGGCACTTGCGCTGGCAGAAGCCTATAAGGAAGCAGGTCTTCCTGACGGTCTGTTCAATGTTGTACAAGGCTTTGGCGATGTTGGTGCGGCACTCGTCAATCACCGCATGACAGCGAAGGTTTCGCTCACCGGTTCAGTTCCAACCGGCAAGCGGATCATGTCACAGGCTGGTGAGCACCTGAAGCATGTCACGATGGAACTTGGTGGCAAATCTCCGATCATCGTATTTGATGATGCAGATCTCGACAGCGCTATTGGCGGTGCGATGCTCGGCAACTTTTATTCGACCGGTCAGGTCTGCTCCAACGGCACGCGCGTTTTCGTTCATAAGGATGTTCGCGAAACATTTGTCGAGCGTCTGGTAGAACGCACCCGCAAAATCCGCATTGGTGATCCTCTGGATGAAGCCACCCAGATGGGACCGCTCGTCAACAGCGCGCAGCGCGACAAGGTTTTGTCCTATATTGAAAAGGGCAAGCAAGAAGGCGCGAAGCTTGTATGCGGCGGCGGCGTTCCAAAGCTTCAGGGTTTCGACAAAGGCTACTTCATCGAGCCAACAGTCTTTACCGATGTGACTGACGACATGACGATTGCACGTGAGGAAATCTTCGGCCCGGTCATGAGCATTCTCGAATTCTCGGACGAGGATGAAGTGATTGCGCGCGCCAACGATACCGAGTTCGGTCTGGCTGCCGGTGTATTCACCGCCGACATCGCCCGCGGCCATCGCGTCATCGGACAGATCAAGGCAGGAACCTGCTGGATTAACGCCTATAACCTGACGCCTGTTGAAGTGCCATTTGGCGGCTACAAACAGTCCGGCATTGGCCGCGAAAACGGCATTGCCGCACTGACACATTACAGCCAGATCAAGACTGTCTATGTGGAAATGGGCAAGGTTGACAGCCCCTACTAATCCCACTTAACAAACAACACAAAGCCCCGATCAATATTAGCAACTACTAATATTGATCGGGGCTTTGTCATTTATGGTAAAGCACAATATTTACGTCATAAAAGCGACCAGTAAACTTCGACTTCCCAAAAGATTGATCACATCTTTCTTATTATATTGAATTTTAACGTCTAATTGATTGCTTTTGTCGCAATAACCTTTTGCGGGAAATAATAATTGCTTCCCACAATGGGGTTGGAATGACAAAAGAGCTGTTTTTATCGACAGATATGGTCGATGCCGAAGCGCGCGACGATTTTTGGCGCGACGCTATCAAGCTATTCTACGAAGTATCTGCCCTCGATGAAGAAAACGAAGAAGGCTTTATCGGTACTTTGCGCTCTTATCCATTCGGCAACATGCTGGTTGGATCCACCACCTTTAACACCCAGCATTATGAGCGCACAAAGAACCTGATCGCTCAGACTGGTCTCGATCACTATGTTCTTCAAGCCCTACTTTCCGGCACCCTGAGTGGAGATTTCAACGGAGTCTCTGTTGCTGCGAAACCCGGTGACATTTTCATCCTCGACATGTCACAGGTCATAACCAGTCATGCAGAAGCGGGCGCACGTCTGACGGTTATCATGCCACGGCAAGAGCTGGAGAAGCTTATCGGATGGCGAAATCTTCATGGCATGGTGTTCAAAACGGAAGCTGCGACAACCCAGCTCCTGTTCGAGTTTCTGCGCGGGCTCAATGATGTGGTTCAGGAACTCTCCGCCGTGGAGGCCATCGCCGCCAAAGATGCAATGATGGCGCTACTTGCTGCATGTATTAAAAGGGCGGACACAGGCGCTGCTGAGAGTGCAACAATCAACCTGCCGATACGCAATCGCATTCTTGCCTATATCGACAAGAACATAACGAACCCGCTTCTTGGTCCCCATTCGATACAACAATATTTCCGCATGTCGCGCTCACATATTTATCGCGCATTTGAACCGGACGGCGGCGTGGCAAAGGTTATCCGCGACAAGAGGCTCGATATGGCTTACCGGATTCTGATCGAACAAAAAGGCAAGCCTGTTTCACTTAAAGAAATCGCCTATCGCTGCGGTTTTAATGACAGCACACAACTGACTAAGGCTTTCAAAGGGCGCTTCGGTATTACGCCGAAGGAAGCACGAGAAGCCAAAGCCCCGCTGCCGTTACAATCGGAAGGCGGCACGCTGGTTATTCACGAACATCTATCGTCACAGGCAAAAAAGGTCGTTGTCATCTGAATTGGCGAGAACATACAATCATTGAGAATGCTGCAACACCGCTGCATTCCATCAAAAGCGTATCAGACAATAACAGCGCCCGTGCGCACGCTTCGCCAGACCGATCCGTCCGAATAGGCCATTTGCGCGCCGCCGCTAGCGTTACTCACAAAAGCCATTGCGCCAGCCCCGTGCTGGGACGGCGATGGCAAAGCGGCAACCGCATAGGCGGCCGGGCGTATCGGGCCATCGACATGCAGCCGTGTTTCCGGCCAAATCTGACCAACGGCCACATTGCCGGTTGCTCGATCGACCTTCATGGCCTCTCGCCAGTTTCCGCTATCGTCGCCGACTTTTATGCTGAAATTATTGTCCCCATTCAGGCCCATTTCAGCATATCCGGTCCAGCCCGACTGAAACAGAAGGCTGGCCGTATTGGTTGCGGTCTGTTTGTTGATTTTCAACTGATGCCCGGCACCGGCATTGTTGAAAAGGCTCGCTTCCGAAGAAATGGCGAAACGGTTGATCGCATCAGCCGTCGCCTGAACGCCCAGCATGGACAACGAAAGACTATCCGGCACCGAGCCTGTCACCTGCCATTCTGTGCCATTATAAACAAATAGCTTGGTCTCTTCTTCGACGTAGGCCAGCCAGCCTTTTGCGATGGTCACGAATGACCATCCCCCATCGATAAAGAAGGCAACCTTGCCCTCTTTTCCGGCCCATTGGCCGGTAGCAGGGGCAGCAACAATGTAGCGATCACCTGCGGCGGGTGTTTCCGGAGCGCCCGCTTGCGTTCTGGATTTTACACTCAGATGCACAACCGCATCGAGAAAGCGCAAAGCTTCATTGTGTGTGACGTGCTTCTGCGCCTGACTGGGCATGATATAGGGAAGTTTGAGATTGGGTGTCTGTTCCATAAATAACTCCTCGCTGTGATAATGCGAGGAGCTTAACCGCACTTATGCTGGTGGGGATAAGTCAGCTGCCGCGATAGGTCGAGTAGGACCAGGGGCTGACCAGCAACGGCACATGATAATTGCCGTCTTCATCTGCAATCGCAAAACGGATCGGGATCAAATCAAGGAACGGCGGATTGGCAACATCGGCGCTACGCCCTTCGAAATATTCAGCAACATGAAACTGAAGCTCATAGGTGCCTTCCTGCATTTCACTTCCGCTGAGCAATGGTTCGTCGGTGCGACCATCGAGATTGGTGACGGTGCGCTTGATCAGTTCGGTTTTGCCTAAAGCGCCAAGACGATAGAGTTCAATCCGCATTGCTGCGGCTGGACTACCATGTGCAGTGTCGAGAACATGTGTTGATAGCTTGCCCATGGGTCGCCTCAGATTTGTGTTTTGAGAGCCGGAATTGTCTCAATGCGATAAGTGACATCCGGCAGGAAATATTCCTCCAGATTATTCTCACTTCCTGCCCGGTCAACAATAAGAAAATCCGATGTCTGCTCCAGCGACACAAGCGGATGATGCCAGACATTGCGCCAGTAATTGACGCCCTGATCACCCCGCGCCAGAAACGCTCTCGGTTTTCCGGGTTTGCCATCCGCATCTTCTGCAACAACAACAAGAAACGGCCTGCCATTCAGCGGCACAAAAGCCTGCGAGCCGAACGGATGCCGCTCCAGCATGACGACATCGACAGGCGCTGTGAAGGACTGGCCTCTAAAAATATTGATGAGGACGCGGGCGTCGGTGCCTGCTGCTTCAACATGGGCCAGATCGTGGAAGCGCTCCGTCGTGCCATTGTTGATAAGGCGACGTTCGGCGCCTTCAATCTCGATTACATCCCCAAATGGCGCAAAAGCCGCCTTTGTCAGCGGCTCAACCTCAAGCACTTCAAATTTCACACTGTCCTCCCCACAAACCTGATTTTATGACACCTAACAAAGCTTTGCCGCCAGCAAATTGTCAATCGCGAAGCAGTTTCAACAAACACATGAAAAAGGCCGAGGTCGTCGCCCGGCCTGTCCAATTTATCAAAGACTTGCGCTGTTTATCGCTTGAGAAGCGACATGATTGCGGGAACCCCACAGGCAGCAAGTGCGAGCTTGACGACATCACCAATGATGAACACGCCAAAGCCGAATGCGATGCCTTTTTCTAAACCGAACAAATAGGCAATCCAACCTGCTCCCATCACAAGGATGACAACTTCGGCAGCAAGCATGACACCGCCGAGAACAAGCGGTTTGTGCGCAAGCCCCTTATCGGCAGCGCGACCGACCATCCAGGCCGCAATGAGATAGGACAGCAGATAGCCACCTGTCGGACCAACCATGTAAGCGAGGCCAAGCCCCTTTTCCGGCGTTCCGGTGAAAACCGGCAAGCCGAGTGCGCCTTCAAGCAAATAAAGGGCAACCGTGGCAACCGCCAGACGCGAGCCATAAAACGCAGAGATTGCAAACAGCGCTGCTGTCTGCATTGTCACGTTGACGTACAGAA
Source organism: Brucella sp. (assembly GCF_032066345.1). Taxonomy (NCBI): domain Bacteria; kingdom Pseudomonadati; phylum Pseudomonadota; class Alphaproteobacteria; order Hyphomicrobiales; family Brucellaceae; genus Brucella; species Brucella sp. Next base: position 18,758 of record NZ_DAMBKZ010000033.1, on the reverse strand, counting down.
GATCGACTTTGATATTGGCGGAAATGGTGAGAACAGCGGTGCCGATAAGCGCGAGCAAAACAAACCGGAAAGCGCGAGCCAATTGCCTGGTTTGCAAGTAGCCGGCAGGAAGAGAAGCAACGGCAACCCTTGATTTGTTTCTCTGACGCATGTTCATCGCACTCCTTATATCGACCCAATATGGGCGCTGTGAGTACCGTTCGACCAGATTATCATTTGAAACCGGACTATATTCGTCCTAAGCCGCTTAATCAATAAAACCAAAGAAGAACGGGTTAGTCCATGGCGCTTGATTTTGACGGCAGCTTTGCCCCTGAATATGGGACTCCGGTTGCCCTGAATAAAAGCCTGCTGCGGCTGACCGCGAATAATCCCAGCGCTTTTACCTTTCATGGCACCAACAGTTACATTGTAGGCACCGATACACTGGCGGTAATCGATCCTGGACCGGAAGATGAAGCGCATTATCAAGCATTGCTCGCAGCAATTGCCGGTCGCCCTGTCAGTCATATCTTCGTGAGCCACACGCATCGCGACCACTCGCCTCTCGCAAAACGATTGAAGGAGCAGACGGGCGCGCTCGTTGTCGCCGAAGGTCCGCATCGCCCTGCCCGCCCCTATTATAGCGGCGAGATCAATATGCTGGAGGCGAGCGCCGATATTGATTTTGCGCCCGATCTGGCCCTCGCCGATGGTGCGAAAATCGATGGCGATGACTGGAGCCTTCGCGGCATACACACACCCGGACACGCCGCCAATCATATGGCTTTTGGCCTTGAAGGCACCGGCATTCTTTTTTCAGCCGATCATGTGATGGCATGGGCCACATCCATCGTCGCACCGCCCGATGGATCGATGAGCGATTACATGACTTCGCTTGAAAAGCTGCTGGAGCGCGATGATCGCATCTATCTGCCGGGTCATGGTGGAGCCGTCACCAAGCCAGCTGCATTTGTACGTGGTTTGCGCGCACATCGAAAAATGCGGGAGCGTGCGATATTGGAGCGGATCGTGCAAGGCGACCGCACCATTCCCGACATGGTCAAGGCTATCTACCGCGATACAGACCCGCGCCTGCATGGTGCTGCAGCTCTTTCAGTTCTCGCCCACCTTGAAGATCTTGTCGGGCGCGGTGAAGTCATTACGGATGGCAACCCGTCGCTCAACGGCATTTATCAGCCGCGTTGATTACTCCACATCTGCAGGAGCCTTGTTCACTTCGCCCTCAAGCGCGGACAGAAACTCAGTGATAAAGGCAGCGTTCAGGCCCATATCCCGATTGCCGTAACGCGAAACGGATCGCATATCGACATAGGTTGTTTCGCCTTCATCAAGCAGGCGGATGACCACATCGCTTTTCAAACCAAGAATGGTGCTGTGCGCAGTTGCTGCAAAGCGTGTCGCATTCTGCGTTGGCAGCGGCGTATCACGGCTGATTTGTTTCCAGCCAAATGCTTTCAACGTGTTTTCCACGCCTTGTGCAACCCGGTCGGGTGCAGCTTCATAGCGGCGCCCCATCACATCAGGATAGGCGGACATCTGCCTCAGCATATCGCTCTGGACCTCAACAGGCAGCGAATTCATACGCGTTAAGCGTGCAGGCATGGTCGAGGGAAACTGCGGCGGCGTCTCAAAGTCGGTCGTCAGATCATAGAGCGGAGGCGAGCCATACCAAAGCGAGGCGACGAAACAAAGGGGCAGCAGAACAGCACATGCCAGAAAGCTGGCCCAGAACGAACGCGCACCGCCTTTGTCACCATTCACCCATAGATTGCGTAGCCCCTTTGCGGCACAAAGCAGTGCTAAAATCGCGAATATCCCGCCTGCAGCAGCTACCAGAACAAAATCGGGTGTCTCGATTTTACCGAACCTGTGCAGAATAAGACCAAGCGCTGACAGGACAGCCGCAAAAACGCCAAACCGCAATGCCCATATTGCGGAGCGAGACTGTCGGCGCTGATAGCGAAGTTTTCTCATGCGGGGTCCCAACTGCCTTTAGAGCGCAATCATGCATAACAGAGACTGCTCTGGCGCAAAAGAAAAAGGCTCAGCACTCGCTGGCAATTTAACCAGCTATGAAAAAACAGCGGGAAAAATAGAGTGAAATCAATATAAAAGCTATTGCAGCAACTTCTAACGAAGGGCATGATCGCGTATATGGGGGCTTTTTTCGGATTCGTCGGAGAGGACGACATGGATCGAACCCTTCATAATGGCCAAATGCCAGCCACATCCAGCACCGCTGAAGCGGAGCAGGATGTCATGACGCTGGAAGCAGTCGAGCTCGAATTTGCGCTCGGTGCCATAGACGTTCTCATCGAAGGATTTGACACGGCTCTTGCCAAGGCAGCGGAGCGTGTGGGCGGCGAAGTACTTTTCAATATGCCAGCGCTGGACACCACCGAGGCACAACGTATCGGTGCAATTGCCATTCCCGGACAGCCGCAAGATCAGGTCGTCTTCGTTACGCTTGGCCACGATGGAACAACACTTTCAGTCGCTCCGCCAACCGGTAACAATGCGCTGTTTGAAAGCCTTGGCCGCAATTATGCCGCTGTCATGAAAAGCCTGACACCGAATGGTAAGACAACCAACGGAACCTAGAGCGCCGTGCGCCCTCCTGGGCGCACAAAGATCGCTTCGCACTTTTCGGGATGCTCTCTAAAGCACTATTTCTCGGTCTGCCGCTTTGTAGCTGCGGCTGGTGCTATTGCATGAAGATTGTGTGCTGGCACCGGGTTGAGCGTCATCGTCGTCTGAACATCGCGTAGCTTCACGAATTTCATGCCTTTTGCCTGAAGCGCAAGAATGCCTTTGGCGACACCTTCACCTGCCGAACGTGTCGGCTGGTTGATATGGGAAATGATGACATCGCCATCGCGCGCCGCCGAAATACGGCGGGCTACGACAGGTGCAAGCAGGGATGCGCCCTGATCGCCATTGAGCGAGTAGCCGCCGATTTTGTAACCCATGCTCTCCGCGAGCTTCACGGCGTCAGTCGAATAACGGGCCGTGGCATCCCGATACCATTGCGGCTTTGATGCGCCGGATTTAGCGATCGCATCCGCGCCACCATCGATTTCGGAGCGGACTGCATCGAGCGAACCTGCAGTTTTGATATTATACATGGTCGGCGCATTGGTAATGGCTGGCACATGCATATTGCCGTGGTTCTCGATATTGAAAAGGTCGGGATGAGCGTTCATTACGGCGAAAGCTTCGGCATTCTGTTTCAACCAGCGCGCGGTGACAAAAATTGTCGCCGGAATGCGGTTCTCTACCAGCACATCGAGAATACGGTGATCCGTTTTGCCCATGCAGGCATCAAGCGTCAGCGCGACCTGTGGCGAAGCAGGACCACCTTTGGCGATGCGCAATTGCGGTTCAACAATGCTGATTTTCTCGTGCTTCTCTGGCTGCGGTAGCGCGTCATAGGCGCTGGCCACAGAGCTCAAGCAAACAAGCGCGGCCCCCGCCGCTAACAACTGACGAAACATAGCTGCCCCGATTAATTCAAGTTCTGGCTTTGAAGTTTACAGTTTACAGTTTACAGCGCCAGAACCAAAGCCGAATTATGGCAATGATTTAGAGCAGCGATCCGATTGATTAGATCGCAGCTCTAAATTTCCGTTTCAGGCGCATATTACCCTAAAACCGTTTTACACTTTTCAGGATGCTTTACCATTGCGGGCTGCAGCTTGAGCTGCCGCCAGTCGGGCAATCGGCACCCGGAATGGCGAGCAGGACACGTAATCAAGACCTGTTTGCTCGCAGAAGCTGATCGATGCCGGATCGCCGCCATGCTCGCCACAAATACCCAGTTTGAGCTTGTCGCGGGTTTTGCGTCCACGCTCGGCTGCGATCTGGATCAGCTCTCCCACGCCATCAAAATCCAATGAAACGAACGGGTCCTGTTCGATCACACCACGGCTCTGATAGGTCGAAAGGAATGGCGCTGCATCATCACGCGAAATACCGAATGTCGTCTGCGTGAGGTCGTTGGTGCCAAAAGAGAAGAACTCTGCCGTTTCAGCGATTTCAGCAGCACGAAGGGCGGCACGCGGCAATTCGATCATCGTGCCGACCATATAGTCGATCTGGATACCGGACTCGCCGATCACTTCTTTTGCCACCGCATCGATGCGCGCTTTGACAAAATCAAGTTCTGCCTTGAGGCCGACCAGCGGCACCATGACTTCCGGCACGACATGCTCACCGGTCTTCTTGCCTGCTTCAATGGCGGCTTCAAAGATCGCGCGCGCCTGCATTTCGGCGATTTCTGGATAGGATACCGCCAGACGGCAACCACGATGACCGAGCATCGGATTGAACTCATGAAGACTATCGGCACGTTCGCGCAGTCTATCGGCGTCGACGCCCATGGCGCTTGCCACTTCTGCTACTTCTTCATCAGTGCGTGGCAGGAATTCGTGCAAAGGCGGATCGAGTAAACGGATGGTAACAGGCAAGCCCTTCATGATCTCGAACAGCTCGACAAAATCCGAGCGCTGCATCGGCAGAAGCTTTGCTAGAGCCGCACGGCGGCCATCCTCCTTGTCGGCAAGGATCATTTCCCGCATCGCGATAATGCGTTCGCCTTCAAAGAACATATGCTCGGTGCGGCAGAGACCGATGCCTTCTGCCCCGAACGAGCGTGCAGTGCGGGCATCGGCAGGCGTTTCGGCATTGGCGCGCACCTTCATGCGGCGGGTCTTGTCTGCCCACTCCATGAGTTTGCCGAAATCACCCGACAGTTCGGGCTGCAGCATGGCAACCTTGCCTTTCAGCACTTGCCCGTTGCCGCCATCAACGGTGATCACATCACCCTTTTTGAAGGTCTGGCCAGCAGCCAGCATGGTACCGTTGCGATAATCAACACGGAGAGAACCTGCACCCGACACGCAGGGCTTGCCCATGCCGCGTGCGACCACTGCCGCGTGACTGGTCATGCCACCGCGCGTGGTCAGAATGCCCTCGGCCGCGTGCATCCCGTGAATGTCTTCCGGGCTAGTCTCAACACGCACCAGAATGACATTGCGGCCTTCGGCTTTTGCCTGTTCTGCATCTTCAGACGAGAACACGATTTCGCCTGTCGCAGCGCCAGGAGAAGCAGGTAAGCCTTGGCCTATAACAATGCGCTCGGCTCGCGGATCAATGGTCGGATGCAGAAGCTGGTCGAGTGCGGCCGGATCAATGCGAAGCACGGCTTCTTCTTCAGTAATCAGCCCTTCTGCGGCCATTTCAACAGCCATTTTTAGTGCTGCTTTCGCCGTGCGCTTGCCGGAGCGGGTTTGCAGCATCCAGAGCTTGCCGCGCTCGATTGTGAATTCCAGATCCTGCATATCGCGATAATGCTGCTCAAGCCGATCTGCCACTTTCAGAAAGTCGGCAAAAGCTTCCGGCATGACCTTTTCAAGCGAAGGCTTATCAGAACCCGCAGCAATACGCGCTTCTTCGGTGATGTTCTGTGGTGTGCGAATGCCTGCCACGACATCTTCACCCTGCGCATTGACGAGAAACTCGCCATAAAGCTTCTTTTCGCCGGTCGACGGATTGCGGGTGAAGGCAACGCCGGTCGCAGACGTTTCGCCCATATTGCCGAACACCATGGCCTGAACATTCACCGCAGTGCCCCATTGAGCCGGAATGTTATGCAGACGTCTATAGGTGATGGCGCGGGCGTTCATCCAGCTGGAGAAAACAGCACTAATTGCCCCCCAAAGCTGTTCGCGCGGATCTTGCGGAAAAGGCTCTCCGAGTTCTTCCTCGACCTTCGCCTTGTAGAGCGCGATCACATCTTTCCAATCGTCCGCACTGAGAGCCGTATCGACTTCAACGCCGAGATCGGCCTTCTTGTCTTCGAGGATTTCTTCAAAGAAGCCATGGTCGACACCCAGCACGACATCCGAATACATCTGGATGAATCGACGATAGCTGTCATAGGCGAAACGCTCGTCGCCAGCCTCACGCGCAATTGCCTGCACTGTCTCATCATTGAGACCGAGGTTCAGAACCGTATCCATCATGCCAGGCATGGATGCACGCGCACCCGATCGCACCGACACGAGCAACGGCTTTTCCGCACCACCGAACACGCGTCCAGTCCGCTCGGCCACCTGATCAAGTGCTGTCTGCACCTGCTGATCAAGTTCATCGGGATAGGACCGCTCATGGTCATAATAGGAAGTGCACACTTCCGTCGTGATTGTAAAACCGGGCGGCACTGGCAGACCAAGGCTGCTCATTTCAGCCAGGTTCGCGCCTTTACCGCCAAGAAGGTTGCGATCACTCGCAGCGCCCTCTGCCTTACCATCACCGAATGCGTACACCCACTTCGCCATGCCGGCCTCCCTTGCGCAGGTAACGGTCCGCAATGTCTGTGGTTTTCCACAGGCTTGCAGAAACTATCTTCGTGCTTATGCGATCAAGTCGTTGTCTGCCAATCAAAAAAGACAAAGCACCGTAATAGAATCGATTAGACGACAATAAAGCCGATCCACCGATTGACTCTGATCACGGATTAGATCAAAAATAAGAACAAATATAGAACATATGGAGTTGATTATGCGTATCACCGGCAAGCTTGATTATCTTGAAATGCCAGCAGGCAATGGATCACTGGACGCTGCGAAGAGTTTCTATTCGCGCGCTTTTGGTTGGTCGTTCATTGATTATGGCCCAACCTATTCCGCTTTCGCAGAAGGTCTGGATGGCGGTTTTGATGCCGATCCGGAAGCGACGCGCAAGCCGTTGCCTGTGCTTTATTCCGCGCAGCTCGAAGAAACCTTGAAGGCTGTGACAGAAGCTGGTGGAACGGTTGTGAAGCCGATTTTTGCATTTCCCGGCGGCCGTCGTTTTCACTTCACCGACCCTGCCGGCAATGAGCTTGCTGTCTGGAGCGAGAAGTAACAACATCATAGTTGCTAGTTGACAGCAGCGACCACATGGAAATGATGCGCCATGTCTTATTTAGTTCAACATAGAATTGGTGACATGCGCTTCATTCTCCCAGCCGTTCTGCTTTCTCTCGCCGCTTCGTCAGCATCCGCTCAGACAACCGCACCTGCGCCCGACAGCGCACCGCTCAGCCGGTGCGAAGAGTTTCTCAAAGGTATGAGCGTTCTCAAGCCCGGTAAGGATTATGCAGTCAGAGACATCCCCGATGGCTGCGTTGTTTTGAACGGTTTGTATCAAGCCACGAGCATGATGGGCTGGACAGTAGACAGGGCCATCATCGAAGTGGATCGCTTGCAGGACTATCTGTCCGAAGCACCTGATTTGAGCAAAACTGCACCGCAATGGGGACGCATTGCGGTCGATGGTGTGCGCTTCACGCTGCAAAGCGGCAGCAAAATCTCGGATTACATCACCTCAATTCAGCAATGGCCGATGGATTTTACGGCCTCCTACCGCTTCAATCCGGAGAGTGGTTATCTGCACATTCAGAACGCAGAAATCAGCAGCATAAAGCTGGGCAAAGCTTCAATTTCTGCGGAAATCAACCTGCCGATCGATTCATCGGTTGCTTCCCTGACCGTTAATCCGACCGCCACACTTTCGCATCTGCGTTTGCGCCTCGATAATCAGGGCCTGTTAGAAAGTGTCGCTTTGCCGACACTCGTCAATTTCGCTGCACTGCCATCTGAGACCGGCGAAAGCGACCCGGAAGTCGACATTGCGCGTCTACGCGATATTGCAAGCAAAGGCATTGAAGCTATGCCCGACAGCGAGATCGATGCGGCTTCCAGAAAAGCGCTGGCTCGTTTTGTTCAGGACATGCCAAATCCGACGGGCTTTTTCACAATGGATGTGCATTTCGACAAGCCGTTGCCAATCGGTCTCAAGGATCTGGAGCCGGGCAAACTTGCACAACACGCTCTGACAGGCGCAAAGATCAGCGTAACCTATAAAGCTCGCTAATCAGATAAAACCTGAAGCCAGAGCTTTTCCAATTTCGATTTATAGCATTTCCAGCAAAAGTGCGAAGCGGTTTTGCGTCGGATAATGCGTAAAAACAAACAGTTACAGCGGTTCCAACGATTCATTCTTAACTGGAACCGCTGTAACTGTTGGAAATGCTCTGTCTATCTGTTTTAGAGCATAAGTCCTATCGTAGTGAAACGAGGATCGATAAGATTATGCTTCAAATAAAAAGGCTTAGGGTGCCGATCTGATACAATCAGATCGAAACGTGCTCTAAGCGCATCTTGCGAAACAAAGCAGTATCAACCGCCATGTCCACATCTCTATCATCACTTGAAACCGCCGCTAAATATCTGTCGCAATCCGACAAAGATCAGTTTTTCAAAATCAAGCGTGAAATGGAAGCATCAGGTGCATTCAGAGCAAGCATTGAAGAACGTCTTCATGCGTTTATTTGGCAAATCATTGAAGCCGATGATGATGACGAAGACGAAAGCGGGAATGAAGAGTGAACTCTGACTCAGAAATGAGCGCGTCGATCTGAATATTTGCTTTTGCGCATCATCCGACGCAGAGCCATTTAACACTTCTCGAGACGCGCTCTAAAATCAGCTTGCTTCGCGCAGCTGCTCTGCGGTTTGAAGATCAACCGAGACAAGCTGGCTCACGCCTTGCTCGCCCATGGTTACACCGAACAGGCGGTTCATGCGCGCCATGGTGATCGGATTATGCGTGATGACCACGAAACGCGTTTCGGTTGAAGCCGCCATTTCGTCCATCAGATTGCAATAGCGCTCGACATTATGGTCGTCGAGCGGCGCGTCCACTTCGTCCAGTACGCAGATCGGTGCCGGGTTCGTCAAGAACACGGCAAAGATAAGCGCCATTGCAGTCAGTGCCTGTTCGCCACCTGAAAGCAGCGTCATGGTCTGCGGCTTCTTGCCGGGTGGGCGTGCCAGAATTTCCAGCCCTGCATCCAGTGGATCATCGCTCTCAATGAGCTGCAATTCCGCAGTACCACCACCAAAAAGATGCGTGAACAGACGCTGGAATTGCGCATTCACAACATCAAATGCGGCCAGCAAGCGTTCACGGCCCTCGCGGTTGAGGCTCTGAATCGCCTGGCGCAGTTTCTTGATCGCTTCAATGACGTCTTCGCGCTCGGAGATAATCGCCTCAAGACGCGCAGAAAGCTCCTGACTTTCCTCTTCCGCACGTAAGTTGACTGCACCAAGACGCTCGCGTTCGATCCGCAAACGTTCAAGCTGGCGCTCGAGCTGATCAGGATCAGGCATACGGTCTTCAGGCTTCAAACCTGTGTGGCGGATCGCTTCGTGCGGCGCACAATTAAGTGCATCGACAATACGCGCTTCCGTATCCTTGCGACGTTCCTCGGCAGCTGTCAGGCGCTCTTCCGCACGCGCACGCTGTTCGCGGCTGGTCGCAAGCTGCTGAATGGCAAGCGTTGCGGCCTTGTCGAGCTCTGCCTGTGCAGCCTCTGCTTCAGCAAGAATGTCGGCAGCCTGCTTGCGACGCTCGTCAGCTCCCGAAAGCTCATTAAGCAGAGCGCGGCGGCGGCTTTCGATCTCTTCAGGTGCCTCTGCCAGTGCTTCAGCTTCATCGGCAGTCTCAGAACGACGATCATTTAGCGCAGCAATCTGCTGCGCGGCGTTTTCTGCACGAGACGCCCAGTTGCGGCGTTCAAGCCCAATCATCGCCAGACGGCGCGAACGGTTGTCGGCTTCGCGACGCTGACCTTCATAGGCAGCGCGAGCTTCCGCAAGCTGAACGCGGTCCGCTTGCACTTCCGTAGTCATGGCCGAATGACGTTCGCCGATGGCATCCATATCGGGCATTTCGTTGAGACGGTCTTCGGCCTCAACAACGCGGATCTGTGCTTCCTCAAGGTTTTCCTCAAGGCGCGATTTGGCTTCTTCGAGACCAGCACGTTTGGTCGCCAGCTGACCCGCAGCACGTTCAACAGCAGCCAGAGCCTCACGCGCATCATCTAGCTTGCGCTGATTGGCACGCCAGGCATCGCGGGCAACGCGTTCCTGTTCAACCGCTTCGCGAACAGCCATTTCAAAACGTTGCACTGCCTGTTCGGCACTCTTTACGCGGGCGTCAGCACTGATTGCTTCCTGCTCAAGCTCCGCCAGACGGTTCTTTTGCGCAAGCCGCTGAGCAGCTGGTGTCGGCGCATCGGCGCTTGCAGTATAGCCATCCCAGCGCCACAGAGCACCAGCCTTGCTGACCAGTCGCTGGCCAGGACGCAGAGAAGCCTGCAAACGCGGACCATCATTGTCAGAAACCACGCCGACCTGCGCCAGTCTGCGGCGCAATTGCTGTGGGCCTTGCACCAGGCGATCAAGCGACACACTGCCTTCAGGCAGAGCCGGATCGGTTTCAGCTGCCGGATTATAGGCCCAGAAGACCGGCGCATCGGTGTCGCTTGCTGCATCAAGGTCTTCACCCAGAGCAGCACCCAAGGCAATTTCATAGCCCTTTTCGACCTGTAACTCTTCGACAACCGGCGGAAACTGTCCTGTCTCGTCGGCATTGAGAATGCGCGCCAATGTCTGCGCTTCGGTCTCGATCCGATTAAGCTCAGTGCGCGCTTCGCTGAGCGGCTGGCGGCCTGCCGCCTCCTGCTCACGCGCAGCACCCACGAGTTCTTCAGCGGCAGTCACCGCGTCTTCGGATGCTGCCAGTGCGTCAGTTGCAGCTTCAACTGCAATGCGCTTCTCAGCCGGATCAAACAGTCCACCGATCTGCTCAGTGACCGCCGCAATATCGCGCTCGATTGTTTCCATCTGGTTCGCCAGACGGTCACGACGGCTTTGCGTTTCCTGCAAGGCCCGGTCGATCTGCGTTCGTTCGGCAGCGGCCTCTGCGCGTTCCGCGGTCACGCGAGCAAGCGCGTTTTCGCTATCCTGCAGCCGGATTTCCGATTCCTCGAAAATCGCACGCAACTCTTCATCACGTTCGTCCGATGCTTCATTGGATGCGAGCAGCTCCTGCTCTTCCTGGTCAAGCCGTGCCAGAATGTCGGCATTCTCGCGCACCATTTGCTCTTCGCGTGCAATGTCGGCAGTCAACTGTTCGAGCCGCTTCATAAGCTCGGCACGGCGGGCACGAATACGACCGTCTTCTTCGTCGAGCTGTGTGCGAGCGATTGAAAGACGCTGCAAAGCGGCAGCGGCTTTGGCTTCTGCCTCACGCATTTCAGGCAATTTATGCGCGCCAACGCCCTGTTCGCGCGCGGCATTCATCTGTGCCTGCGCCATATCGCCGACAACAGAGGTTGCCTGTGCCAGTGCGCTTTGTGCCTCGCCTTCCTGCGTTTTGGCTTGCGACCAGCGCAAATGAAGCAGGGCCGCTTCGGCGCGACGAATATCAGCCGAAAGCGCTTTAAAGCGATTGGCCTGACGCGCCTGACGTTTCAGACTTTCAATCTGGCTGCCAAGCTCGCCAACGACATCTTCGAGGCGTTCAAGATTGCCTTCAGCTGCACGAAGGCGCAATTCCGCCTCGTGGCGACGGGTATGCAATCCGGAAATGCCTGCGGCTTCTTCCAGAAGCGCGCGACGCGCCTGTGGCTTGGCCTGAATAAGTTCACCAATCCGGCCCTGCCCCACCATGGACGGTGAGCGGGCGCCGGTTGATTGATCAGCAAAGAGCAGCTGCACATCCTTGGCGCGCGCTTCCTTGCCATTGATGCGATAAACCGAACCCGCTTCGCGCTCGATACGGCGCGAAACCTGCAACTCGTCCTGATCATTATAGGCAGCAGGTGCTGTGCGGTCAGAATTATCGAGGAAAAGCGTCACTTCCGCCGTATTACGCGCGGGTCGCGTAGCGGAGCCGGAAAAGATTACATCGTCCATGCCGGAAGCGCGCATGTTTTTGTATGAGTTTTCACCCATCACCCAGCGCAGAGCTTCAACGAGATTGGACTTACCGCAACCATTTGGCCCGACAACACCGGTCAGCCCACCTTCAATGACGAACTCCATCGGTTCGACAAAGGACTTAAAACCAACAAGACGCAGCTTGGAGAAGCGCATCAGTGAGCCCTCCCCGAAACTGTTTCAACGCGCCGGTTATGCGAAAAACCGGCTTCCACTTTGTCGCTCGGCGCTTGCGTATAAACACAAAAAGCGGACGCAATGAAGCGTCCGCTTTTCTTGCCGAAAGGCGGCTTAGAGCAGCTTGTCAATGATTGCCGACATCTCGTCAACCGAAAGGGCTCCAGCGTATTTCTGTCCATTAATGAAGAAAGTTGGCGTGGCGTTCACACCAAATTCCGTCGAACCGCGTTCCATCGTTGCTCTCACATCATCGAGAACTTGCTGGTTCGTCAAGCAAGCCTTGAATGACTCCTGTGTAAAACCTGCAAGTTTTGCGATCTGGAGCAGTGCAGCTTCGCCATCAGCGGCGCCAGCCCATTGCTGCTGCTGCTTGAAGAACACTTCAACCATCGGGAAATAACGATCTTCCGGTGCGCAGCGAGCGAGCATGAAAGCAGCGGTTGCGCGTGGATCGAACGGGAACTCGCGGAAAATCAGCTTCGCCTTGCCGGTATCGATGTATTTTTCCTTGATGGTCGGGAAAGTGTTGATTGCAAAATCGGCGCAATGCGAACAGGTCAGCGATGCATATTCGACGATCGTGACTGGAGCATCGGCCTTACCATAGACCATGTCCTTGAGCTTGCCAGGTTCTGCGACTTTGGCGGCATCGATGGTGGCTTCGGCGCTGCGGGACTGAGCGCTTGCATTGCCAGCAAGAGCCAACCCTGCGGCAGCTGCGCCTGCAAGAGAAATAACATGTCTGCGGTTAAGCGTTGCAGGCATACGAATCATCCAGTCCTGTTTAAATGTTGACGTTTAGAAGCAATTTAGGGTGGCGGATGACTAATCACCAGCCCTCACTTGATCAAATGAAGTTCAGCACGATTGTTGGATCAAATTTAAGGCAAGCGGCTCACTTCTTCGTGGCGCGTTTCTCAGCGAGTATATTTTTGCCAAGGCGGGCAAGCGCGGCGCGCAGAGCATCGTCCTCAATACCGTCCGTTGCCTTATCGATACGCCGTTCTTCTGAAGGCGCCAGAGGAGCCACTCGCTTTGGCTTACGCCTGAAATCCAGCGCAGGCGGCTTCTGCTCAATCTTTATGCGACCTATAGCCGAGAAGCCAAGGAAGCCATTCACACGACTGATAATTTCACCCGTTTCGTGCTGGATCTGCAAAGCAGAAAAACCCTCACAGGCAATAATCAGCGTAGCGGGACTGAAAGGATCGTCTTCATGCAGGCGCCGAGGCCAGATAATGCGCAGCGGGCGTGACGAAGCACCTATTGCCGGGCCGACAATATCTTCCCAGGATTGCAGCAATGAGAGATTGATACCCGCACGCTTTTGCAACATCGGGTCCATCAAACCAGATGCCATATCTGCCAGAGGGCGGAAGCCTCTTTTGGGTTTACGTTCGCTCATCGCGTTCCATTATAGCCGCGAAACCACTCAACAAACAAAGGAATACCTTCATCGAGTGTGGTTTTAGGGCTGAAACCAAGATCGCGCGCAGCAAGTGTAATATCAGCATAGGTGCGCGGAACGTCGGCAGCTGGCATCGGTTCAAGTTTGCGGATCGCTTGCTTTCCACATGCTTTTTCAATTTCCGAGATGAAATCGCTGAGCATGACCGGGCGGTTATTGCCGAGGTTATAGACAGGCGCAGTTTGTTCAGGCTGTTCCATGATGCGTTTTACGGCGCCTAAAACGCCACTTACGATGTCATCAACAAATGTGAAATCTCGTTGCATCTCGCCGTTGTTGAAAACACGGATCGGCTCGCCCTTGAGGATTGCCGAGGTAAACAGCCATGGCGCCATGTCCGGGCGTCCGAACGGGCCATAGACCGTAAAGAAGCGTAAACCCGTCGAATGCTGGCCGTGAACATGCTTGTAAGACACGGCCAAAAGTTCGCCTGAGCGCTTTGTAGCGGCATAAACCGAGACCGGATGGTCGACGGCATCGCTTTCAGAAAACGGAATTTTTTCGTTAGCGCCATAGACTGACGACGAGCTCGCATAAACGACTGGCGGACGCTTTTCGAGCTTGAGAGCCGTTTCAAAAACTGTAACCTGCCCCATGACATTGGCCGACACATAGGCTGCCGGGTTTTCTATGGAATAACGAACGCCAGCCTGGGCTGCGAGATGCACGATGACATCGACATCACGATCAACACCAATTGCCGCATTGAAAGCTTCCGCATCGGAAACATCCGCTTGCGCAAAGCGAAAGCCGTCGCGCGCATTCAGCTTGGCAAGACGCGTTTCCTTGAGGTCAACCTGATAATAATCATTAAGATTATCGATACCTATGACCTGCCATCCCTCATCCAGAAGGCGCGCTGCGGTGTGAAAGCCGATGAAGCCAGCGGCGCCCGTCACGATTGCTTTCATGGATGTCATTTCCTGCAAATGTAGTTTGTAAGGTCGGCACGACGCAAAGCCATAATGCGGCGTGATGCTGCTGCATTCAGCGCTGCGAGGAAGAACATCACCGACGAGATCGTAACCTCATGAAGCAATGGATTATGCAACATGCCATAGCTGCCACAAACCACCGCAAAGTAAATCAAGGCTCGGCGCATAGCCCAACTATCGGAGTTGCGCCAAAGATGCACAAAAATCGCCAGGAACGCCGCAAACATGAAGAACAGTCCAATGATGCCATCGTTCAGCAATTCATCGAGCACAGTGTTATGGACGTGGCGAAATCCCTCCAACAGAGCAGCTTGCTCTCCAGCTTGCACCCGGACTACGTCCATTTTCGTATAAGCACCAACCCCCGCTATCGGATTCTGCTCGATAACCTTTGCAGCACTCGTCCACATGACTTCGCGGATATCTGCCGAAATTTTATCTTCCCATTGCGAGCTATCACCACTGTCGTAGTATTCAACCATTCCCGCAAAACGTTTGGAGATGATATCTCCAACAGGTCCTACAACGACAAGAGCCGCGAGAGCGGCCACCATGGCTGCATAAGCAGCTCCCTGTTGTCGAATACTAAAGCGTTTGAGGAATAATATGACTTCGATCGCGGCAAAAACCGGCAGCACAACAATAACTGCCCGCGTTTCCGACGCCAGAACAGAAACCAAACCCAAAATCAGCCAATGAGGGCCGTTTGGAAGATAGCGATGAGTTTTACCAATTGGAATAGCGGCTGAAATAGCTGCCACGCCTGCGACAAAGGCAAAGACCGCCTCATTGCCACCAACACCAATCCGCCCACCCTCAGCGAATACAAGGTAAATAACCGTAAGGACGGCCATAATGACACCGACACGCGATCCTAGCACATAGGCCCGAAGGGGGTTCCGAACCAGCAGCATTCCGGGACCTGCAAAGGCGAATACCGTGATCAAAAGCGTGTAGCCAATTTGTCGGTTGTTAGCGAACGGCTCTCCACGGAACAGAATGAGGCCTAAAGACCAACCAGCATAAAGTAGAATGAATATGTAGAACTTCTTAGCAAATAGACGGGTCGCTGCGTGACGAGCAAAACTGAGATAGATACCAATGCATGAAAATACAAAAAGAATGATTGGGCCCAATCCTAATCGGATGGGCATCGCTGCAGATGCAACGCCTAGAACCCAATGGTCCACCCGCCGGCGGAGAAGAAAAGATTTTTTTAGAAATGCCACTTAAACCTCTTTCAGGCTATTTCGCCTTAGAGCGTATGCGATTCGCCTGATATAGTCAGTTGCTCTAAACAACAACGTTTTCAGCCGTTTGTATGCAGGTAAACGCGTTTTGGCGTAGCCTTGTCTACCTTGTGCTATAGTAGATATTAGTATTTCTGACAGAGCGACAATGGGCTTATTGGTCGTGAAGATTTCATAACTGCCCGCCCATCCACGCTCCAATGCAACATCATATGGAAGATACATAGGCTTTATCGCCGTAAGTAGCCGCTTGGCCCCCTCAAGTGTAACGATGTAGGCAGCAGAGCTGCCCAAAGGCCCATGCATACACCGACCAATCGTAAGTCCCGCGCCTAAAGTGTGAAAATTGCGGTAGCTATTTGTGCGATGATTGACGAGCTTTATAATATCCCAGCCTGCCAACTTACGTGCTGCGGCTAAAAACGGAAGAAACTCTGGTGTGAACTCCACGTCATCTTCAATGATGACTGCAAAAGGCTCGTTTTCAGCGATTATTGTTTCAAGCGCACGTATATGGCTGAAATAACATCCGATTTCAGCAGGCAGCGGAATTTTTCCATGCCACCGGCGGAAGCTATTCTCGTCCAAATTGGTCAGCTCTTCTGGAGCAAGGAGTTTACCCTCGACTGCTTCTACGCGACGAATATCAATGGAGAATGCATCAGCGCTTGCGCGCAGGGCGTCCCATCTGTCCTGAGAGCGAGCAAGATTGATGGCGTAAACCGGGACAGAACCAACCACGGGCTCTCCTTATTTTCTATTCTCTTGGCAGCTCAGTGAGGCGATGCCACGCATTAATTTCTATCAATTCTAAACAAAGGTCTCTAATCAGAGATGAGTACCTCTCCCGACACTTAAATCATACCGGAAAAATGCTTAATACCTGCGTTAGCCACAGAACTGGACGAATTCTTGACTGGTATGATCGGCACCATCGTATTCTACCATGGCGTGTATCACCATCAGAGCAATCGCGCGGCATCAAGGCTGACCCTTACCGGATATGGCTTTCGGAGATTATGCTTCAACAAACAACGGTTGAAGCGGTCAAATCATACTTCACCAAATTTGTCGAACGTTGGCCGGATGTCATGGCTATGGCCGCTGCGAGCGAAGACGACATTTTGCGAGCCTGGGCAGGACTTGGCTATTATTCACGCGCGCGCAATCTCAAAAAATGCGCAGATCTGGTTGCAGCTCAGTATGCCGGAAGCTTCCCCACAACCGCTGCCGAGTTAAAAGAACTACCGGGCATTGGCGATTATACGTCCGCGGCGATCGCAGCAATTGCGTTTGGTCAGCCAGCAGCCGTAGTGGACGGCAATGTCGAGCGTGTTATTTCACGTCTCTATGCTATCGACACTCCTCTTCCTGCAGCTAAAGCAGAAATCCGCCTCCTTATGGGAGAGTTGACACCTGCAGACAGGCCTGGTGATTTTGCGCAAGCAGTCATGGATTTAGGCGCAACCATCTGCACACCGCGTCGCCCAGCTTGCGCGATCTGTCCTGTCAATGACGGCTGCGAAGCTCTTACAAAGCGCGACCCGGAAGAATTTCCCGTCAAAGCCCCTAAAGCGTCGAAGCCAATCCGAACGGGCGCTGCTTTCGTTGCAATCGCCGATGATGGTTCAGTTTTGTTGCGCAAACGCAAAGGTGAAGGTCTGCTTGCTGGCATGACAGAAGTGCCGGGCAGTCACTGGACGGCACGTATTGATGGCGACGCAACGGTAGATGCCGCTCCTTTTGCTGGCGACTGGGTCGCCTCAGGGAGCATCACGCATGTCTTCACACATTTCGAATTGCGCCTTTCCGTCTATTCAGCCGCCAACATCACCAAGCACGATATTACAGAAGGCTGGTGGTCTTCGCCTTCCGAACTTGAAGGCGAAGCGCTGCCGACTGTCATGAAAAAGGCAATTACTGCCGCTATTCCAGACGCATTCAAACGGGGGAGGAAAAACCGTTGACCAATCAAGTCAAACACGTCGTTTTCGATATTGGAAAAGTGCTGTTGCATTATGACCCAGAGCTTGCCTATCTCGATGTGATCCCTGACGAGGCAGAGCGCCGCTGGTTTCTGGAGAATATCTGCACAGGCGCTTGGAATATCGAGCAGGATCGTGGCCGCAGCTGGCAGGATGCTGAAGCGCTGCTGATTGAAGCGCACCCAAAAAAGAGCAGTCACATTCGCGCATTTCGCCAAAACTGGAATCTGATGGTGCCCCATTCCTACGATGACAGTGTTGCAATACTGCGCGGACTTATTGCTGAGGGCAATGACGTAACCATGCTCACGAACTTCGCTTCCGACACATTACGTGAAGCGCAAGGACGGTTTCCGTTTCTGACGGAGAGCCGCGGCGTCACGGTCTCAGGCGATATCCGTATGTTGAAACCAGACCGCGAAATTTACGAGCATCACGTTGCAAGCTTCGATCTTGATCCTGCTGCAACGCTTTTTATTGATGACAGTCCGGCCAATGTGGAAGGTGCTAAAGCAGCCGGTTGGCAGGCTGTGCATTTCACCGGCGCACCTAAATTGGCAGACGATCTGAGAAGCCTCGGTCTCTCATTCTGATCCAAAAAACACCTAAACAGAAAAAGACCCCCGAAGCGAAACACTTCGGGGGTCTTTTCATCAGACTTTGTTGGAGGTCGTCCGATAGTAAGCTCTACAGCATAATTCCTTAAATATGCTGCAAATATAGAGTGTTAGAGCGCATTCCGAAAAGTGCGAAGCGGTTTTCGGAACAAGATGTGCGCAAAAACAAATGGATCAAGATTAAGCGCCTGCGACAGCCATCTGATCGCGGATCACCTTGCGCAGATCATCGATAGGCTTCAGCATACCTGCCTCTTCATAGTGCCAGAATGTCCAGCCATTGCAGGCATCAAATCCCTGTACCTTGGCCCCAATGCGATGGATCGAACCCGCTTCACCATTCGCAGCCAGTGTGCCATCAGCACGAACGATGGCGGCATGACGACGGCGTGCATCAGAAAGAACCGTGCCCGGACGTAGGAGACCTGCCTCCATGATCGAGGTGAAGGCCACCCGCGGCTCTGCACGCTTGCCGGTCATAACCGTCAG
>NZ_DAMBKZ010000032.1:0-40687 GCF_032066345.1 Brucella sp. | reverse complement strand
GTTTTGGGACAAAGACATGCTTAAAAACAAAGAAAAAGGGCCGCTTTCGCGGCCCTTTTTTATCAGTTCGGCTGTGGAACGGCAGTCCCGGTCGAAAGCTCTGTCAGACCGATATCACCTTCTACCTGATCGCTGCGGGCCATCAGGTAGAGGCCGAGCACAGAGGTCAGAACCGCGATGAACACCAGATACCAGGCATGTGCCATCGGGTTAACCGCCAGAAGCGAGGTTACGATCACCGGCGTCAGTCCACCAAAGACCGCATAGGAAATATTGTAGGAAAACGAGAGGCCCGAGAAGCGAACGGGTGCCGGGAATGCGCGCACCATCACATAAGGGACCGCGCCAACCATGCCCACCGAAAGACCCATCACCGCATAAAGCGCGAACAGAACAGGCAGGGAAACCGCCGCATAGGTGTAGAACACGAAAGTTGCAACACCGAAGAAAATGCCTGCAACCGCAAAGAAGCGGCCACTGCCAATGCGATCAACAATCGCGCCTGCGCTCACCGTTCCGAACATCAGAAACAGCGTGCCGAAGCTTGTGGCGGCAAGCGACTGCAAAGGCGTGTAACCATAAAGCTTCTGCAGGAAGGTCGCAGTCATCAATGTGGTGACGACGATGCCAGCCGACAGAATCCATGTCAGCAGCACGGAAATGATAACGCCATGCATGTGGTTGCGAAGAACAGTGCCGAGCGGCAGCTTGTCCTTAAGAAGATGGCTGTTCTTCATCTCGGTGAAGATCGGCGTTTCAGCCAACCAGCGGCGCAGGTAAACGGCGAACAGGCCGAAAACACCACCGATGAAGAACGGAATGCGCCATGCGTAACCGGCGAGTTCTTCCGGCGTGAAAATCCAGTTGATGGCGGTCGCAATCAGCGAGCCGATCATGATGCCGAGCGTCAGGCCCGAGCACAGGAAACCACACGCCATGCCAACACGATTGGCGGGAACATGCTCCGCCACAAAGGTCCATGCACCGGGGACTTCACCACCGATGGCAGCGCCCTGCAACATGCGGAAGATGATCAGCAGGATCGGCGCGCCAACACCAAGCGTTGCATAGGTTGGCAGGCAAGCCATGGCCAATGTCGAGATCGACATCAGAAACACCGAGAAAGCGAAGACGCGCTTGCGGCCAAACTTGTCGCCAAAATGCGCCAGCACGATGCCGCCAATCGGGCGCACCAGATAGCCGGCTGCGAAAATGCCAAAAGTCTGGATCAGCACCAGCCAGTCCGGCATATCCGGCGGAAAAAACAGATGTCCGATAACGCTCGCGAAAAATACAAAGATGATGAAATCATAAAACTCCAGCGCGCCGCCCAATGCCGAAAGGCCAAGGGTGCGGAAATCCTGCCGGTTTAGCGGTCGGGGATTGATGCTTGTAGGGGAGTTTGTCGATGCCATCGATTCGTTCTCTTCTGATCGGGTATCCTGATATGAAGCCCTGTTTAAGGGCTTCGGTTTAATGCGCCAATTGTGCCTTCGCTGCAAGGCTTGACTTTAAGCCAACAAAACTTATTTTAGAACTATTCTAAACTATGGATTTGAGAAATGCTCAGCCGGTTCTTCAATAATGGTCGCCGCCCCTTTGATTCACTCTCCGAACAGGAGATTCTAGCGCTCGCAATTTCGTCCGAGGAAGACGATGCGCGCATCTATCTTGCTTATGCGGATGGGCTGCGCGACGAGTTCCCGCAATCGGCGAAAATCTTCGAGCAGATGGCCGCAGAAGAGCATGAACATCGCGATGCATTGATTGAGCGGCACCGCGCACGCTTTGGCGACCGCATCCCGCTTATTCGTCGCGAACATGTCAGCGGCTATTACGAACGCAAGCCGGACTGGCTGGTACGCCCGCTTGGCATCGACAAGGTGCGCGATGCAGCAGCGCAAATGGAAGAGCAGGCCTACCGCTTTTACATTGAGGCCGCAAAACGTGTGACAGATGCACAGACCCGCAAGCTTCTGGGCGACCTGGCACAGCAGGAAAAAAAGCACGAGGCCAAGGCTGAGTCGCTTGAGAACGAACTGACGCCGAATAATGTGCAGGACGACGAGCGTGCGGCCGAACGCAAACAATTCATCCTGACCTATGTGCAGCCGGGTCTCGCGGGATTGATGGACGGTTCCGTTTCCACCCTCGCACCAATCTTCGCGGCAGCTTTCGCCACTCAGGATACATGGCAGACGTTCCTCGTCGGCCTTTCAGCCTCGGTCGGTGCGGGTATTTCGATGGGTTTCACGGAAGCCGTGCATGATGATGGCAAGCTTTCAGGCCGTGGTTCACCGATCAAGCGCGGCATTTCCTGTGGCGTGATGACGACACTGGGCGGCCTTGGCCACACCCTGCCCTATCTCATCAAGGATTTCTGGACCGCAACGAGCATCGCTGCAATCCTGGTTTTCTTCGAGCTCTGGGCCATCGCCTTCATCCAGAACCGCTATATGGAAACGCCGTTCTTCCGCGCAGCCCTTCAGGTTGTCTTCGGCGGCGCGCTTGTTCTGGCAGCAGGCATATTGATTGGTAGCGCTTAAAACTGATAAGATTTATATTTCAGTAATATATAATATATTTTTTAGTAAAATCAGTATATTGACAAATGAAAAGCGTATTTATTAAGTTTTGATTGAGTTTTCTAGGGATGGGGCATATGAAAATCATAAAAAATATAAAAGGCCGCTATTTAAGCGACCTTGTAGAGCGCCGGGGGTCCGTCACGAACTTGCGTGCTGCCGACCGTTTCCCGACGCTTCAAAATCAAATATATTGATAGAAACAGATCATGTCAAGATATCTTTCTGCTACTGAAGTAACTTCAATCAGCACATTCCTTTCAGCGCCGCGCTTAGGAACATATCTAACTATAACTCGTTCACACGCCTCTGAAGATGCCATTGAACTCCATCAGGCAACGATGAGTTTGGGCATAGCGATTATGGCCGTCACAGGACTAATCGAAGTCAGTTTGCGTAATGTAGTTTGCCATCAACTAGACAATGCACTTCAAGTAACTGGGTGGCTGAGAAATCCGCCGAAGTCGCTAAAATGGTCCGCGCTCGAAGTCTACGCAATCAAAAAGGCGGAACAACAGGCACGCAGAGCGATTTACTCTAAAATGACGAATACAGAAAAAGTAGCTTTGGATACCATAGCATTCCCCAACGGAGTGCCTGCCGGTATAAAGCATCGGAAGTTAGCAGAGAAACGTCAAGCTAGTATCCACCCCGTCTCAGATGGCCAAATCATTGCGCATTTAACGATGCACTTCTGGAAAAGGTTATTCTCTGAAAACTACGAGCAAACGCTGTGGAAAAGAGCTCTGAAAAAGATTTTTCCCAATAAAACACTTACACGCGCAATGATCGCCTCTCATCTTGAAGCTATCTATGAAGCCCGTAATCGACTTGCCCATCATGAGCCCGTGTACGGAAGGCGATTAGAAGGCATTCTGGAATCAATTGATTTTATGACGCAAAACTTTGGCAGCATGAAACCCAGCGCCGAAACGCCTTTGGCTAAACTTATTTTACCTCAGCGAGATATTCTTGCCGGGCAAGTAGCCATATTCCAAGCAACGTTTGATCGGCTCACGTAAACCGTTTGTACTTCCCCAACATAAAGGTTCGACATGGAACATAATTCCTTAAATTTGAAACGGACAACGTAAATTATGCTATTTTTTAACATGTTAGAGGATGTCGTGAAACGATGGAAACCGGGCCTTCAAAGACATCAATTGCAATACGGCCCTGCCGGGAAACGGTGACAAAACTGTTTGCCGGCACAGCCATCCAGTTGGCAGCCTCACCGTCAAGCGGCTCGGATACAACACAGATGCCGGATACACTGCCCAGCGTCGCCGTATAGAGCGTCGGCGCAAAGGCATCGGTAGCATAACGGATTGCATAAAGCTGATTGCCATCCGAAAAAGCAGCCGTCAGTCGCAAGAATGGTGGCACCCCGGCGCGCACGGCCTCTTCCACGATTGTCCCGACCATGCGCTTCATGGCTAGAACCGGATCACTTTCGAGACCAAATTCCAGCATCAGCAGAAAGATCAGCTCGGAATCCGTTGCGCCATGCTTCTGAACATAAATCTCATCGCTCAGGTGGCTTTCAAGCCTGCGGCGCAGCCGGTCAAAATCCCCGATCTGTCCATTATGCATGAAGCTCCAGCGCCCCGAGACAAACGGATGGCAGTTGGAACGACTTGTCAGCCCACCTGTTGAGGCGCGGACATGCGCAAGAAAAAGGCGCGACCGGATTTGCCGTGCAAGGCTGCGTAAATTCTGATCGGACCAGGCGGGCAAAATATCCCGATAAAGCCCCGGCTCGCTTCGATTGCCATACCAGGCGACGCCGAAGCCATCGCCATTGGTACGCGTTTTCGCTTCATGCGCGTCGTGGCTTTGCGCCACGAGCGAATGACATGGAGACGATATGATGTCTTCCAGATAGGTTTCAGGTCCGAGATAGGCGGCCCAACGACACATTTTCGATCCGGTGTTTACCGGCCCCGGTTATGAGTCCGCTCATAAAGCTGGCGAACGATTGTGCTCGCAGTCTTCTCGAACAAAAATGGCAAAATTGCATGAGTGAGTGCGGCGAAGGCTGCACAAAAAAGCTTGAATGAAAAACGGCCAGCAAAGGCCATATGCTGAAAATAGGTTTCGTCAACTGACTCAGGATGTTCAGTAAAGAGGCGCGTAATACGAGTGGTCATTGGAAATACTCCCGTCAATGAGCAATTTGTTCCCTTTTGTCCGACGCAGAAGCGCCTTACTAGAAAATCATTTTAGCAAAAACAGACGAGATGAAATCTCAATTTATCCTTGATAATTGACATTATATGAGACAATCATCCCAATATGAAGCTCACTTTAGACGAAATTGATCGCAAAATCTTGGATGAGCTGCAGATTGACGGCACCTTGTCTGTTGATTCTCTCTCCGAGCGCGTGCACCTTTCCCGCAATGCCTGCTGGCGACGGGTCAAGCGCATGGAAGACGCAGGGATCATCAAGGCGCGTGTCGCTCTGATTGATGCCGAGATGGCCGGTTGCGGCCTATCCGTCTTCATTCTGGTTCGCACATCGAGCCACGACCCCGAATGGCTCGGCAAGTTTCGCAGCGCCATGGCGCGCTTTCCGGAAATTGTCGGCGTCTACCGCATGACCGGCGATCTCGACTATGTGCTCAAAGCGCGCGTTTCCGACGTCAAAGCCTATGACCGCCTCTATCAGCGATTGATTGCCAGTGTCCCCTTATCGGATGTATCAGCGTCTTTCGTCATGGAGGAGATCAAGGAAACGACAGCCGTGCCGCTCGATACGATTTGAGTGCTGCGCGACCGTCACGCAACAGCAAGGATATCCAGATGAGCCGGTTTCACAATAAACGCATTCTGATCACAGGTGGAACGAGCGGCATGGGCTTAGCAGGTGCCCGCCGGATCATTGCTGAAGGCGGTCATGTTGTTCTGACCGGTATGAACAACGAACGAATTCACTCAGCCCGCCAGACGCTCGGTGAGAAGGCTGAAGTCATTCGCAATGACGCTGCCGATCCTGATGCAGCAAACAGTCTCGCTGAAGCCGTGAAAGCCATTGGTCCGCTTGATGGGCTTTGGCTGAATGCAGCCTTTGCTTCGCTGGGAGCGCCTGAAGAAATCACGGCTGCGGATTTCGATGCCATGATGGCAACCAATGTTCGCGGGCCAATGCTCCAACTGGCCAGCCTTTCGCCATATCTCAATCAGGGCAGCTCGGTCGTCGTCACATCGTCCAGCTCAACCTATGAAGGTGCTGCAGCCACCAGTCTTTACGCCGCAACCAAAGGTGCGGTCATTGCCATGACACGCTCCTGGGCGTCCGCGCTCGCACCCCGTGGCATCAGGGCCAACGTGATCGTGCCCGGACCAATAGAAACGAATTTCCGGCATTTCCTACCCGATGAAGCGCGAAGCGGATTTGAACGTTTTGTCGTCGATCAGGTGCCGCTCGGGCGTGCAGGTACGGCTGATGAAGCGGCAGCCGTGGCTCTTTTCCTGCTTTCTGATGACGCATCCTATGTTACAGGCAGCCAGTATGCTGTGGATGGCGGGCTCATTAAATACTGATCCATCAGCAAAAAGCATGATCCTGTGCCGCACTATCATTGCAAAACTGAAAATAGGCGGTACACCTTTCATGTGTTTTCACGTATGAGCGTCGCCAATTTAACTTCACGTAGGAAAGGCCCCCTCATGACAGCACCAACGCTCGGCATCATTCGCCTTGAACATGCGGAAGGCCTTGAACTCCCCGCTTACGAAACTTCCGGTTCGGCTGGCATGGATCTTCGAGCCGCCGTCGCCGAAGACCGCCAGATCGTACTTCTGCCGGGTCGCCGCACTCTGGTGCCAACCGGTCTCATCTTTGAAATCCCGGAAGGCTATGAAGTGCAGATCCGCCCTCGTTCGGGCTTGGCCTTCAAGAACGGCATCACCTGCCTCAACACGCCGGGCACAATCGATTCTGATTATCGTGGCGAAGTGAAGGTACTGCTCATCAACCTGAGTGACGACGATTTCCGCATCGAACGCGGTATGCGCATTGCACAGGCCGTCTTCGCGCCAGTCGTCCAGCCAAAGATCGAAGAGCGCTCACAGGTCAGCGAAACCGCACGCGGCGCTGGCGGCTTCGGTTCAACCGGCACAGCCTGATTAGGCAATCCAACCATTATGATAAAAAGCCGGAACCTCGTTCCGGCTTTTTTATATGCACTCTCTAAAGCGCCATTTTTAACAGTGCCCAAGCCTATGACCATTAGGCGCATGACAAATAATTAAGATGAATTCCTGAGTTGGTCGGCATAGATATCCGCAGAACACTATTTTTTATAATGAATTCTCAGGGGTTGCAGGGTGCTTAGATCCACCGATTCACAGGCCACGGGTCCAAAGACGACCGCATCAGGTAAACGCGCATCGCGTGGGCGTAACCGCTTGTGGGTCTGGCTGCCGATAGCGGCCATTGCCTTGGGCGCGGGCTGGTATTTCCTGAGCGGGCGAGAAGCCGGCAGCCAGAAAAGCACCTATCTGGCTGAAACCGTTGAACGCGGTAACATCGAAAACTCGATCACCGCAGTCGGCACCCTGAGTGCGCTGCGCAGCATCAATGTTGGCGCGCAGGTCTCGGGACAGCTGAAAAGCGTCAAAGTTGAGATCGGCGACGAGGTCAAGCAGGGCGATCTGATTGCCGAAATCGACCCGTCACCCTTTGAAAAGAAGGTCGAGATTGCCAGTGCACAGCTCGATAATCTCAAGGCACAGCTTCTGAGCAAGCAGGCGCAGCTGACATTGAAAAAGTCCAATGCCGCTCGCCAGCGCTCGCTGCTTGCGACCCGCAACGCATCGCAATCGACCATCGATCAGGCCGATGCCGATCTCGCCATGGCGGAAGCCGATGTGAAAGCCCTGAGCGCGCAAATCCGTCAACAGGAAGCACAGCTCGCCAGCGACAAGGTCGATCTCGGCTACACCAAGATCTACAGCCCGATGGTCGGCACCGTCGTCGATCAGAGCGCCAAGGAAGGCGAAACGCTCAACGCAGTGCAGAGCGCACCGACAGTTGTCACAGTCGCTGACCTCAAGGTCATGACCGTTGAAGCACAGGTTTCGGAAGCCGATATCAGCAAGTTGAAGCCCAATATGCCGGTCTACTTCACATTGCTCGGTCAACCAGACAAGCGCTTTACCGGAACTCTGCGTCAGATCAAGCCTACCCCGCAGACCGACAACAACGTCGTTCTCTATTACGCGCTGTTCGACGTTCCGAACCCAACCGGCGAACTCATGATCAATATGAGCGCACAGGTCTATTTTGTTCTCGACCACGCAGACAATGTGCTGATTATTCCAACTGCCGCGCTGAACCAGAAACGCGAAGGTACCGGCAAGCCACAAACGACCGTTCAGGTCGTGGATAAGAGCGGCGCAACCGCAGAACGCGTTGTGGAAATTGGCGTTCGTAATCGCGTGCAGGCAGAGGTTAAAAGCGGCCTTGAAGAAGGCGACAAGGTGGTCGTCACATCCGCATCTGCGACGGCAGGCTCCACCCAGCGCGGCCGCAGACCGGGCGGCATGTTCTTCTGATGAGCACCGCCATGAATGACGCGCCCCTCATCAGATTGCAGGACATCCGCAAAACCTATCACAATGGCGATTTAGCCGTTGAGGTGCTGCACGGGATAACGCTCGACATCAGGGCCGGTGAATTCGTCGCCATCAAGGGTGCGTCTGGCTCCGGCAAGTCAACACTGATGAACATTCTTGGCTGTCTGGACAGCCCCAGCGGTGGGCAATATCTGCTCGATGGCGAAGACGTATCAACGCTTGATGCAGATGAGTTGGCAGCACTACGCCGCCGCACTTTCGGCTTCGTCTTCCAGAGCTACAATCTGATAGCAACATCGACCGCGCAGGAAAATGTCGAGGTTCCGGCTATCTATGCGGGTATGCCTGCCGCAGAACGTCACGAACGCGCAGCCGAGCTTCTGGGATCGCTGAAACTGGGGGACCGGCTGGACCATCGGCCCAATCAGCTTTCTGGTGGCCAGCAACAGCGCGTCTCGATTGCGCGCGCCTTGATGAATGGCGGACGCATCATTCTCGCCGATGAACCGACCGGCGCGCTCGATAGCCAGAGCGGTGAAGACGTCATGGCGCTTCTGCGTTCCATGCATGAGCAGGGTCATACGATCATCGTCATCACCCATGCGCGCGAAGTTGCGGAACGGGCTGACCGCCTGATTGAAATCCGCGATGGTCAAATCCTGTCCGACACCACCAAGCGTGAAATGCCGGATACTGATGCGCCTAAAACGCTGCAACAGATGACCCAAAGCGGCGCTGCTCATATCGCCGATATTTCTGAAGCGGTCAAAATGGCGATGCGTGCGCTGCGCGCCAATATTTTCCGCACGGTCCTGACACTGCTTGGCATTATCATCGGTGTTAGTTCGGTTGTCACCATGCTTGCAATCGGCACAGGGGCGCAGAACTCCATTCTGGATCGCATCAATGCGATGGGCACCGACCTTGTTCTCATTCGACCGTCGATGCCGGGCTTTCGGGGTTCTGGCTCCGTCGCAACACTTGTCCCGGCTGATGCCGATGCAATCCTGCAATTGCCAAATGTGAAGACAGCCGTCCCGGAAGTGACCGGCAGCGTCACCTTGCGGCGTGGCAATGTTGATTATCAATCGCAGGCCAATGGCACGGTTGCAGCTTTCTCTGAAGCAAAGTCGTGGAAAGTTACAACGGGTGACTTCATCACCGAACATGACATGGAAACCTATGCGCCGGTTGCCGTGCTTGGCTCGACTGTGGTCAAAACCCTGTTCCCTGATGGCTCGAACCCGATCGGCCAATATATCCTGATCCAGAAAATACCGTTTCAGGTGATCGGCACTCTGGAATCAAAAGGAGCAGGTTTCGGCGGTTCCGATCAGGATGACGTGGTTATCGTCCCGCTATCAACCGGCAATCTCCGGCTCTTTGGTCAGAAATATGTCCGCACCATCACGGTTCAGGTCAAAGATCCCGATCTGATCGACACGACACAGGACCAAATTCAGGAGCTTCTTGACCAGCGTCATAAGCAACGCGACACGATGATTACCAACATGTCGTCCATTCGTGACGATGCGGCAGCCATGGGCAGTACGCTCACACTGTTTCTGGGATCGGTGGCAGCAATATCGCTGCTGGTCGGCGGCATTGGCGTGATGAATATCATGCTTGTAAGCGTAACCGAACGCACCCGCGAAATCGGTGTCCGCATGGCCACAGGCGCGCGCCGGCGCGACATTCTGCTCCAGTTCATCACCGAGGCTCTTACAGTCTCTGCGATTGGCGGTGCGTTTGGCGTAATACTGGGTGTTGGTGCAGCAACCCTCATATCGCTTGCAGGCGTATCGGTAGCCTTCAGCGCAGGTCCTGTATTGCTTGCATTTACCTGTGCGTTCGCGACAGGTCTGGTATTTGGCTTCCTGCCAGCCCGAAAAGCCTCGCGGCTGTTACCGGCGGTGGCACTGTCGTCTGAATAAAACCAACTGCATCTGGAACGTAAAACGCCGGTCTGGACACAGACCGGCGTTTTTATTGAGAGATTGCGTTGCTTACTTGAAAAGCAATGGCAGAGTAATCGGCATACGCGCTTTCGCCATTGCTGCAGGAGGTGCAGGAACCGGAGAGGCGCGGCGCGCAGCTTCCAGTGCCATCTGATCCACAGTTGGATCGCCCGATGACCCTGCAAGGCGCGCAGACAGCACGTTGCCCGACGGATCGATGACGAAAGTAACCTGCACCAGCCCCTTGGAATTTCTGCTCGCCTTACGCTGCAAGAACCGTACATTACGCGCCATATGGGCTTGCAGCTTGGAGGTCCACTTGGCGGAACTCACACCGGCTGAGGCATTATTCTCACCACGGCGATTGGCTGCAGCCCTGGCGCCGTTATCGGCATCCATACGCGGAGCGCTGGCCTGTCTGGTTTCCTTGGCCTTTTCAGCCTTCTTGGGCTTGGGTTTTTCAACCTTCTGCACCGGCTTAGGCTTTTCAGGCTTAGGCTTTTCAACTTTCTTTTCAGGCTTTGGTTCAGGCTTTTCAATCGGCAGCGGCACGGCCACTTCCGGCTTAGGCGCTTCAACCACATCCGGAACAACTTCTTCAGGTTCCTGAACAGGTTCTGGCTCAGGCTCCGGTTCCGGTTCCTTGATTTCTTCAGGTACAGGCTCAGGCTCGACCTGCTCTTCAGGCTCGGCAGCGGTTTCCTGCTGCGGTGCTTCTGATACCTGCTCTTCCATCGGCGCTTCGGGCTCGGGAGCAAGCTCAATCACCATCGCGGCGATCTGCGCGCCATCCGGCTGGTCTTCGTCCCTGGTCATATGCACGGCATAAGCGCCAGCCGCATGAACGCTGAGCACGATAATGCCTGCACCAAGCCAACGCCCTGCATCATGCCAAAAGGAATGATGATGGCTATCAGCCGACGCCACATTCTTTATTGGGGGATGTTCGGGCGGAAGCCTGCTCATTTTACTGCGCTCCCTGCGTCGCTGGAGCTTGTGTAGCGGGCGCTTGCGTAGCGGGAGCCGAACCATCGGGCGTCGTCGCTCCGAGTGTTTCAAGGCCTACCAGCGCAATCTTGAGATAGCCTGCTTCACGCAACAGGTTCATCACACGCATCAACTCGCCATAGCCGACATTTTTGTCGGCGCGCAGGAAGACGCGTGCTTCCTTGTTCTTTTCGGATACGACGTCGAGTTTTGGTCCAAGACCTTCACGAACCACAGTGTCGTTGCCAACGCTGATGCTGAGATCTTCTTTGAGCGTCACATAAATCGGCTTGTCAGGGCGCGGTGCAGGTGTTGCGCTCGAAGCAGGCAAGTCCACATTGATGTCAACCGTTGCCAGTGGTGCGGCAACCATGAAGATGATCAGCAGAACCAGCATGACGTCGATAAACGGCGTCACGTTGATTTCATGGTTCAGCTCCAGATCGTCGCCGCCGCCTTCGCGAATTTTGCCAGCCATATTGCTTACTCCGCAGCGTGTAGCTTGCCTTCAGACACACCAGCTGTTCTGAAGTCGAGATCACGGCTTACGAGGCGTTCAACGCCTGCCCCGGCATCAGCCAGCAGCGAGCGATAACCGGTGATGGCGCGGGCAAACACGTTATAGATCACAACAGCCGGGATAGCGGCAACGAGGCCAATAGCTGTTGCCAGCAGCGCCTCAGCGATACCAGGGGCAACAACTGCAAGGTTGGTGGTCTGTGCCTGGCTGATGCCGATGAACGAGTTCATGATGCCCCAAACAGTACCGAACAGGCCGACGAAAGGCGCGACCGAGCCGATGGTTGCAAGAACGCCCGTACCTTTGGAAAGGCGGCGGCCAGCCTTGGCTTCAATTCGCGACAGACGCGAAGAAACACGTTCTTTAAGTCCTTCGCCACCGGCGCGAGCCAGAGCAGGACCGGAGAGGCGCACTTCGTCCTCCGCCGCACGCACGAGGATTGCAGCAGGTCCTTTCGCACCTTCAAGCGAGCGAACTGCGTCTGACAGCGTTGCAGAATGTCCGATGATCTTCAAAGCGCGCTTGGCACGGCTGCGTGCGCCAGCCAGTTCTAGCGACTTGGCAACCCAGACGGTCCAGGTTGCAAGCGATGCAAGAGCAAGGCCGATCATGACCGACTTGACCACCCAGTCAGCCGCCATGAACATGCCCCAAGGCGACAGATCGTGTGGCAGTACAAATGCAGGCGCTTCTGCTGCAGGCGCAATTGGCTGCGCTGCTTCAGGCGCTGGCTGCTGTGCGGCGGCTGGTTCAGTCGCAGGCGCCGGATTGGCGGCAGGAGCCTGCGATGCAGGTTCCTGGGCAGCTGGCGCCGGGGTTGCAGGCGCTGGAGTTGCAGGCTCTTGCGCTGCAGGCGCTGGTGCCGGATTGGTCGGTGCTGGCGTTGTTGGCTCGTTTGCAGCGGGCGCTGCTGGTGCAGGACTGGTCGCAGCCGGATTATTGGTTGCAGGTTCAGACGCGCTTTGCGCAAGTGCAGAACCCGCAAATGCCAGCAGCCCCACGCCCATCGCCGCAGCCGTGAAGCCTTTTCGCCAGAAACCAGTCATTTTGATCGCCTTTTGATTGTTCAGGTCCGAGCGCGCATAACAGATGGTCCATGCAGACCGTTGCGCCGCTTGTTGGGCCTTTTCTTACCTCTCATTAACATGATGATGCAAGTCATGTTTTGAATTTAGTGACAATTTCCCGCAGTCACGAGCCCAAAATCTAGGTAGAGCACGTAAGAAATACCTATTGCATAAAAACTTCAAATCAGACGTGATATAGATAAGACGGACAGACCTGACATTTCTCATGAATTGCGCGGGTTTGCGTGAGGCTTGTGGAGGACATGCCAATGATGCTCAAGGATATTCAGGTGCTCGAAAATGCAGCACGCACAGCCATGGCAGGCAATGAAGATCCAATGCCTGTGCAGCAGCGCCTGCTCAAGCCAGCGCATTACGGTCTTGCAGTCATCACGATCCTCGGTGCTGCTTACCTGCTCTTCGCTTGATTAAAGCATTTCCAGCAAAAGTGCGAAGCGGTTTTGCGTCGGATAATGCTTAGAAACAAAAAGATAAAGCGGTTTCAATGATTCCTATTAAATGGAACCACTCTCAGTGAGCGCATCTGACGATATTTACCATGACTGATAGAAGGTCGTGCATTGAGTTGCTGTTGCGCCTCTTTGCATGCAACCATTGGGCCTGACCAACGTTATATTGGCTGAACAACAGATGTTGCAGACCAGTGATCGAACAGGAGGCCTGACATGGCGCGCGGAACAACCAATACGCGTAAGATCGAGGAAAAGATCGAAGAAGCACTGACCGATTCGACAACCGAAGACCTTCAGGCTCAGGTCGAACAGCTCAAAGAAGATATCGCAGCCATTGCTGCAACCCTGGCAAATCTCGGCACGCAGACGGTTCGCGACGCCAAGCGCACGGCCAAGGAAACCTATAAAAGCGCATATCATCAGAGCGAAGATGTTGTCGGCGACTTGAAGAACAAAGCGCAGGACGTCGAAGCTCAGCTTACTGAAACCATCCGCGAACGCCCGATTGCATCGATAGCGACAGCACTTGGCGTCGGCTATCTTCTTGCGCTCCTCTCGCGCCGCTGATCCGCGCCATGCTGAAACTTCTCGCGCCAGTCGTGGCATCCCTTGCCGGTGAAGAGCTGAAGCTCCTCACCGGACGCGCCAAGCGCGCCGCTATTTTCGGTGCGGCAATCGCTGTTTTCGGCCTTATCGCGGTGGTGTTTCTTTGTGTTGCTGCTTTTCTGGCGCTTGCAGAGAATTACGGTGGCCCGATTGCAGCGCTCATTCTGGCGGGCTTGTCGCTGATCCTCGCTCTGCTCATTCTCGCAGTTCTGAAAATTCAGGCTGCAGCTGAGGAGAAGAAGCGCAAACAACGCATCGAAGCAGATAAGTCGGCTTTGATGGCCACTGCAGCCATCGCAACTGTGCCTTCGATTTTGAAACGGCCGATTTTGGCAGTCGCATTACCACTTGCAGGTATTGCTTTGGTTAGTCTGCTTTCAGACAAAAAGAAGCGCAAATAATATCGGACGGCTATGGTCGATAATAGCCATAGCCGTCTTCTTCATTGCTAATCAATTTTACTTTGCTGCGTCGTCGGATTTCACATTTGCGAGGGATGCGAGCCGCACGATCACGCGCGTGCCTGAGCCGTTCTCAGCCAAAGCATAGACCGGCTTTTCGCCAAACTGCATACAGAGCTGCTCGACAACCAGCGTTCCGAGACCCGTCTGTTCCTTAACATCCGCCGTGCTGTTCTTCTGCCAGCCCACGCCGTTATCCTCTACGATCAGCGCAGGGGTTCCGGTATCGTCATCCAGCGTGAAGCTTACGGAAATCTCACCTTCGGAACGCCCCTTGAAGGCGTGCTTGACGGCATTGGTTATAAGCTCGCCCAAAATGATGCCGATGGTGGTGACATCTCGCGCCTTGAGATCAAGCGGTGCAAAATCCGTATGGAAGCTGATCTTGCGGTCCTCGCCAATGGCATTGCGAATATCTTCGATAACAGTCTCGAGGAATTCATCGACACGGGTCGATTCCATATCTTCGCCAAGCCTTAGCCTGCGATGCGCCGTCGAAACGGTCTGAACTCGGTCGCGTGCGGCAGACAGCGCAGCGCGTGCTTCTTCGCTCTGTGTCTGGCGCAATTGCAGCCCAAGCAGTGACGACACTGTTGCCAGCGAATTGCCGATGCGATGATTGGAATCCTGCAACAAAATCTCGACGCGCTTGCGCTCGTGTTCAGCGATTGCGCGTTCCTGTTCCAGTTCCATCGTCCGTTCTCTCACACGCTCTTCAAGAAGCTCCTTCTCCGAGCGCAACACAGTCTGCCCTTCGATGAGGGCGCGCGCTGTACGCTGAACGCGTGTGAAAAGCAAAAAGCCCAGCATGACAGCCGAGATCAGCGCAACGATCGACGCAGCGGTCATCCAGTAGCGCATCCGATCAATATGCGCGTTGCGTTCAGCCAGTTCACGTTCTT
This sequence comes from Brucella sp., assembly GCF_032066345.1. Taxonomy (NCBI): domain Bacteria; kingdom Pseudomonadati; phylum Pseudomonadota; class Alphaproteobacteria; order Hyphomicrobiales; family Brucellaceae; genus Brucella; species Brucella sp. The sequence goes on along the minus strand of NZ_DAMBKZ010000032.1, from coordinate 25,546 downwards.
CGATATCAATAAACTGGGAAACGGTATCGGAGAGCTGGTCCATGAGGATTTTGCCCTCATCACCCCTCACCTTGTTGATCGCCTCCTGCACCTTACCGGCCTTGGCAAGATTGATCGTTTCACGCACGTCATCATGCGCGCGCTCGACCAGCGCTTTTATCTTTCGAACACGAGCATCCTGCTGCGGATTGTCCTGCGTCAGCGCCGCAAGGTCGGACATGGTCTGATCGATGTTCACGATAGAGCGCTGATACAGTTCAAGATAGGTATCATCGAGCGTCAGAAGATAGCCGCGCCGGCTCATCTCGATGTTATAAGCAATTCTGGTCACGCGTCCGACTTGCTCACGCAGCTCGAAATTCTTCGATATATCAACGACCTGACTGTTAACGCCGGAAGAAAGAAACAGCGTTATCAATGCCGAAAGCAAAACCAGACTGAGCGACACGATAAGAGCAATCGGTCGCCATGACGGCTTAATAACACGGTTTGAAAAGGCTGCTGGCAAAGGTCGGTCCACGATAAATCTAATAGAGCATTTCCTGCTTTGATTGGATCATTGAAAATGCTCGATCCGTTTGTTTTTACGCGCATCTTGCTCCGAAAACCGCGCCGCACTTTTCGGAATGCGCTTTAAGCTTTGGCCTCGCGTTTCAGGCATCCCTATCCGGTCCGCACGTCAACGTTTTGAAGCTGCAAACCAGCGCCAGAGAGCGTGAACGTTCTCTGGCGCTGGTATAGTTAACAAATATTAGCAAAGCGAAATCTTCAAGTCGATAAAGCCTAGAGGCCGTTTTTAGTTCCAACATTTGCTCAGCGCATGAGCCGCAGGAGGCAAATGTTGAAGTCAGACGACGACTGTCAGGCAAAACTTCTCAAAGTTACGCGAGAGGAATCGGCATCCGGACCATAATCGCCATCGCCTTCAATCTTCAAAATCTCTTGCAGACGCGTACGGGCGCGGCTCACACGGCTCTTGATTGTGCCAACAGCACATCCGCAAATCTCTGCAGCTTCCTCATAGGCAAAACCCGATGCGCCAATCAGAATAATGGCTTCGCGCTGGTCATCCGGCAACTGTTCAAGAGCTGCCTTGAAATCCTGCAGATCAAGCGTGCCATATTGGGAAGGATGCACTGCAAGCTGTTCGCTGAAGATACCATCCGTATCTTGCACTTCGCGACCACGCTTACGCATCTGCGTGTAGAATTCATTGCGCAGAATTGTAAACAGCCAAGCCTTCATGTTGGTGCCCAACTCGAAAGAATCCTGCTTGGCCCAGGCTTTCATGATTGTGTCCTGAACGAGATCGTCGGCGCGGTCATGCTTACCGATCAACGATACTGCAAACGCGCGCAAGCTCGGCAAGGACGCGAGCAGTTCGCGCTTGAACTGCGCCAACTCCTCAGCCGACGGAACCAGTGTTCTGCTCACGCATACTCTCCTGTTCAACCTGATCGAGTTTTTCCAGCAAATCCAGAAAACGATCCGGAATGGTCTCGTCCTGTATCGAAGTATAAAGCGCTTTTAGTTTGAGACCCACTTCGCAGTTCGGACCCAAAATGTCCTTCCGGACGCGCCCGTTAAGCCGTAACCCAGCCCCGTTCGCATGAAGGTTTTTCTTTTCAGTCATCTCTAATTAAATCCAGGCATCAAGCCATGTTCCACTGTTACCAAGCCCCTGCTCGACAGCCTAAATGCACCCGATCTCAAAAAGTTCCCTAATTTATCGCATCTGCATGGAACTTTTTTAAATCCGTGGCGTTTTGAGTACCATAATGCCGCGCTCTATAACATTCTCCAGAAACTTTCGGGTTTCAGCGGTGTATGTAGAAAAACAAGAATTGCGGCAGTGAGGAGTCTCAGAATCATGACGTTATCGACGCGTATTGCGCCGCACCTTCCCTATCTTCGCCGTTTTTCGCGCGCCCTCACCGGGTCGCAGGCTTCGGGTGATGCATATGTAGCAGCCACATTGGAAGCCCTGATCGCAGATATAAGCATTTTCCCGCAGGCCTCCGCAGACCGGATCGCGCTTTATCGACTTTTCTGCAATCTTTACAAAACGGCCTCTGTTCAAATTCCGGAACCTGCTTCCGAGTTTGCTTGGGAAAAACAGGCAGCGCGCAATCTCTCACATATTGCCCCCTTGCCGCGACAGGCATTTCTCCTCGTCGCAGTCGAAGGTTTCAACGATCGTGAAGCAGCCGAAATTCTCGAACTCGAAGATGGTGAGTTCGGGCGAATTCTTGCAGCAGCTTCCACCGAAATCTCGAAGCAGGTTGCAACCCGCATCATGATTATCGAAGACGAGCCGCTCATCGCGATGGATATCGAGCAGATGGTGGAAAGCCTCGGCCATGAGGTCGTGGGTATTGCACGCACCAAAGATGAAGCGCTTGAGCTTTATCGCAAAGAAAAGCCGCGCATGGTTCTCGCCGACATCCAGCTTGCCGACGGCAGTTCGGGTATCGATGCAGTCAACGAAATTTTGCAGGACGATACCGTTCCCGTGATCTTCATCACGGCCTTCCCCGAACGCCTCCTGACGGGAGAACGACCAGAGCCGACGTTCCTGGTGACGAAGCCATTTAACCCGGACATGGTCAAAGCGCTCATAAGCCAGGCTCTGTTCTTTGAGGAAGCTGCGCAGGTTGCTGCGTAAAGTTTCTGCACATAGAGCGACCTTTGTGCTGTAGCCGGTAAGTTAGCCCCCCCTGTAAAGATCCGCTCTTTTCAGGGGGATTGGCTTTAAAGCGCATAGCGAAAGACCTGAATTCGCTTTCTCATAGCTGCGCACGAGGCAAATAACCATCCGTTTGAAAAAGCGTGATTTTTTTGGGGGCGGGACCTGTAAATTGTCTATTTCGAGGAACCAAAAGCATAGATCGAACGTTTCTCTTTCAATCAGTGAAGAGGAGATTCAAAATGCTTTATTACGCTCTCGTTTTTCTCGTCGTAGCTCTGGTAGCAGGTGCTCTGGGCTTCGGTGGTATCGCCGGTGCTTCAGCAGGTATCGCTCAGATTCTGTTCTTCGTATTCCTTGCCCTGTTGGTCGTATCTCTGATCGCATCGGCCATCCGCAAGGCGTAATAGACAGAAATCTGCTTACAGGCGGGGGGCGCTATATCGCCTTCCATAAGTCCAAAGAACCATCGCGCCGTTGTATGGCCTCAAACAACGGCGCGATTATTGGTTTTCATAACAAATCAAAACCTTTGAGCACTATGACAGTCAGCATCCATCCTAACACAATGCCGAGTGTCGTTCATTTTTCCAGTACCAGCTTTTATAAATCACCAGTCAATTTTGATTCTAAAACGGGCGGCAGTTGAGGCATTCATGGCAGCATCACACCAATCCCTCAAAGACACAGAGCCCGATGCTTCACGTTTGCGCGCACTGCTGAGAGCTGTCCGTAACAGCAATGTTTGCGTTCTGTATCAGACGCCCGACCTTTTCTATGCCTGGGGTGAAAATATTCCCTCCTACTGGCAGGAAAAATGGAGAGTTGGCGGTCAGGATTGCGATTTCATTTTCTCAACCTCTATGTCCCGGCTCGATCACGCCAAACGCACAGCGTTGGAAAGTGGAACCGCACAGAATGTCGAGCTCGCCATCAACGACGGCGACAAGCTGCGCTGGATAGAATTTCACATCGACTGCGATCGTGATTCTGAAGGCAATGTGCTCGGTCTTGTTACGACCGCACTTGAGATCAGCGAAATGAAACGCCGTGAGCAGGTGTTGAAAACACTGCTCCGCGAAGTCAGTCACCGCTCCAAGAATCTGCTCGCCATCGTGCAAAGCATTGCGAGCCAGACTGCTCGCTTCACCGATTCTGTTGATGATTTCCTTCTCAAATTTCGCGGCCGCATACAGTCCCTCTCCTATTCACAGGACCTGGTGACGGATTCCAATTGGCACGGAGCGTTGTTTCTCGACCTCGTTCATTCGCAGATCGAGAAATATATCGACATCAATGATGACCGCCTGACTGTCGAAAGTGATAATCCCTATCTCTTCCCGGGCGCGGCTTTGCATGTCGGCTTGGCGCTGCATGAACTGATTATCAATGCGACCTCTTTTGGCGGCCTCTCTATCCCTTACGGTCGCGTGGTGATTTCTGCAAAAATCCACCGCTCCGAAAAAGGCGATGAAGAACTCGTCATCCATTGGGAAGAAACCAATCCGGCCATGCCAGAGGTTTATAATCATGACCCGCGCTTTGGCAGTGCAGTCCTGCAACGGATCGTGCCAGCAGCAGTCGGCGGCAAGGCAGATTACCGCGTCGATGGCGCAGGTGCCGTCTATTCTCTGACAGTGCCAGCCGAACAGTTCGATTCCTGAGCTGCATATTTTAAACATCAATTATACCAAGGCGGCTCAAGATGCTGACGTATCACGCCTGGAACAAGTTCAGTTGCCACTTGAGCTTGAACAAAACTCCATGAGTCATACTCGTGGAGTTTTTGCATTAACGCGCATCCCGGAAAGGGTGAAACGCGCTCTACAGCATAATTCCTTAAACTTGAATCAGTTTAAGGAATTATGCTGTAAATTTAGAGTGTTAGAGAGACCTTTATGCGCCCGAGAGGGCGCATGGCGCTCTAAAGCTGGATAAAAGAGAAGCCGTTATGGTCCTCACCACAACGGCTTTTCTTTGAATATGCGGAACGCCAGCTGCATAAACGGGGGCGTCTGCGCGGCATTCTCGCTGCCCACTTCATACGGGGAGATTGAAGCGGGCGATGAAGACCACTTGCGGGGCGGGTTGTGGTCTTCATATGCAAAACGCCGATGAGCGATTTTAGTTCCGTTAGGATTTTATTTTTTTACAATAAAGTTCGAGACGGTGATGAACGATCTCATAACCGAGCGTGCGGGCGATTTCTTCCTGCAGTTTTTCGATCTTGTCAGAGCGAAATTCGACGACCTCGCCACTGTCCATATCGATGATATGGTCATGATGGGCGCCGCTCGCCTGTTCAAAGCGCGACGGCCCGCCAGCAAAAGCATGACGATGAATTGCGCCGCGCTCTTCCAGCAGCTTCATTGTCCGATAGACAGTCGAAAGCGAAATGCTGGTATCAATCTCGACCGCGCGCCGAAAAATCTCAAGCGCATCCGGATGGTCTTCCGTTTCGGTCAAAATATTGAGAATGATGCGGCGTGGCCGTGTAATTCGGACCCCAGCCTGCCGTAGCTCATACTCATAATCGGGTTTTTTGTGCGATTCACTCATAGCGCGATTATGCACCTCCCGAGCGCCAGTTGCAAATTTTCGCAACTGGCATTGGAACATCTCCCCAGACCATTTATCGATCACGCCTGCTGAGGAACCCTTTTCATCGTGTAATCACAGATAGACGAGGGGCGAAAGGCTCAGAACCAGCCCTAGGAAAGCAACAGAGCTGCGCCAGTAAAACAGGCCCCAAAGACCAAAAAGGATCCCTACCGGCGCCGTATAAACACAGAAAATGACGAGGTAGCCGTCGCTACCCACGCCGAAGAAGACGATGTAATAGAAAATGAATGCCGTCACGGCCCCAAAAATCAGGGATATGATCGCCGAGAAGCACCAATTCCGCTTTCTGACAGATTTCGATTGGTTCATGCCCGGCCAGTTCCTCGATTAAGTTCCTGAGCAGAACATAACATAATGGCACGCCGGCAATATCAGCGGCTAAGGGGCACCCATCCGGAAGTACGTGCCAGCCGCAGTGCCAAAGCCACCTGATGTTGTCTCATCGCAGAACGGTGTCGGAACATTGAGCGTAGCCCCGTCGAGACGTAACACCAGAGGGCCACCATCACCTTTGAATTCAGCCTCACTGGCTGATTTCTGCTCAAGTGCACCACTGAAGCTGCATACCCAGGTGCCGTTTGCCTGATCGGCAACATCAAGGCTCACGGTGAGCTTTCCGGATTGGTCCTTCTCGACATTAATGACGCCCCAGGCATTGCTCCATTTGCCTTCAAGCGAAGTGTTGTCGACAACCGACACCCAGTTCAGGAACTCTGCGCGCATTTCTGTCCGGTCATGCAAGCCGGTCAGTCTGTTGTCCAGATTGGACAGATTGCTTTCAAATGCTTCAGACCGGGTCTTGATAAAGGCGGCCTGATCGTTGCGAAGCGCTGTCTTCAAGGCCGGGCTGGATCTTTCAAGCAGTGCAGAATAGGCCAGCGACATCGCGCGATCCGCTTCGGCAATATCCGGCTTGGAGCAAATTGCTTTTTCCGTTGCGCTCGAAGCTTTACCACAGTCGAACCCGGCCTGAGCCAGTGCCGGAACCTGCAAGGGTGCGTAAATTCCCAAAGCGGCGCTTAAGATAAAGGCGTATTTCGTAAGACGCATTTTTTCACTCTCAGTATTCTAGCGGTTCGACTTGTGTCGACCTGTCTTTAATCGGGAGTAGATTTGTCGCAAACATTATCAGTTACTTATTTCATTAAGCGACGTTGAGATGGAATGCTAGAGACATCAGGCATCTCAAAAAGTGCGCGTGCATGTTTGCCACAAATTGACGTCATATCAATTTGCAAGTCGATCGATTTGATTGAGGTTGTTGAAATGACTGGTACGCCCAAGGGGAATCGAACCCCTGTTTGCGCCGTGAGAGGGCGCCGTCCTAACCGCTAGACGATGGGCGCGGAGCAAAAGCTACTGCCGATATAAGCCTGAACAGGCCCGAGTGCAATCAAGAGCACAATAATATGCTAAAATTGGAAAAGGCGGCATCGCTGCCGCCCTTAAACTCATCGATTACTCGACATTGCCGAGTTTAATACGGCCAACGATGCGAGATTCGCGATAGTCGTAAACGATAATTTCCGTGCCGCCATCCGGCAGCAATGTTTCCAGCGAAAGCTGCTGACCAGAAAGGCTCTGCGACAACAGGCGTGTGCCCGGTGCAAGTTCGATCTGCGATTCGATCAACTTGACTGGTTCCGGCTGAGGGGGTGCAATTGCAGCCTGTCCTGGAATGTCGGAACGGGCAGCTTCGGTCTCTGTTGCGTCCGGAGCACGATTGATCTTGTAGACAACTGCGACAAGCACAGCCATAAGACCAATCAACATAACACCGATGGAAACCGCAAGCAGACGGATCATCTTGCGACGGACTTTCTCCATCGCTGGATCAAGCGGGGGTTCCGGCTGCTGTTCTTCCGGATAATAGCCCTGCTGATAGTCCTGATATCCGGAATCCTGCTGATTCTGATATCGGGGATAGTGTGGATCCTGCATTAAATGACTCCGGTTCATGCACCCGCGTGGGCGCGTGATAACGAAGGGAAGAGACAATTGAAAGAACTAATTACCGACCTTGAGGCTGCGGGCAAAAGATTAGACCAGTGGCTGGCCGCAGCATTGGGGCCGGAACTCTCCCGCAGTCGCGTCCAGTCCCTGATTGCTGATGGCCATGTGACCATCGATGATGTCCCTGCCAGTGGTGCAAAGCAAAAGCTGCGCGAAGGTATGAAGATTACCGTCGTGCTGCCAGAGCCTGAACCTGCCGACCCGCAAGGCGAAAACATCCCGCTGGATATTCTCTATGAGGACGATGATCTCATCGTCATCAACAAGCCCGCAGGCCTGGTTGTCCATCCGGGCAACGGCAACTGGACGGGAACGCTCGTCAATGCCCTCATATATCATTGTGGCGATAGCTTGTCCGGCATCGGAGGAATCCGTCGTCCGGGCATCGTTCACCGTCTCGACAAGGATACCAGTGGCGTCATGGTCGTTGCCAAGAACGACCATTCCCATCGGCATTTAAGCGAGCAGTTTGCCGATCATGGCCGTACCGGCGATCTGGAACGCGCCTATCTCGCGCTTGTCTGGGGCATGACCGAGCGTCCGCAGGGCTATATCGACGCCCATCTTGGCCGCTCGCATCGCGACCGCACCAAACAGGCAGTCGTCAACGAAGAACGTGAAGATGCCCGCCATGCCATCACACACTATTCGACGATTGAAAAATTCGCCCCGCGCGAAGATGCGACAGCCTTGGCCTCGCTCGTCGAATGCCGCCTTGAGACCGGACGCACCCACCAGATCCGCGTCCACATGGCTCATATCGGCCATCCTCTCGTCGGCGACATGGATTATGGCAGCGCATACAAGACCAAGGCAAACAAGCTACCTGAGCCACTGAAAAACGCGGTGCAGGGTTTCCATCGTCAGGCGCTACATGCCTTTTTGCTGGCATTCACCCATCCGACAACGGAAGAAATCATGCGTTTTGAAGCGGATGTGCCCGAAGATATGGAGCAGCTTCTGGAAAATTTCCGCCAGCACTCTATATAATATTGATAAATCTAGCAGGTTCACACTGCATGAAACGACCTGTAAAAATTGCATTTTCAGGGCGGAAACACGGTGTCTTGAAAGGTTGCAGCCCATTTGGTGCAGCCCTTTAAGCTTGGGCAACTGTTCACATTCTAGTGACACATTGTTTCATGAGGTTAAGGATCGTGTTTTCGCCAAAATCATACCTATATATGTAAGCTCACGATGGAAGTGCAGGAGGCAGCCAGCGTGACAGGTTCGCCAAAAGGGAGCCTGAAATTATAAAGGAGGGTGCTCTATGGCCCAGGTTAATCTCCCAAGCATCACATCCGGTGACGGTGGCCTAACCCGTTATCTGGAAGAAATTCGCCGCTTTCCAATGCTTCAGCCGCAGGAAGAATACATGCTGGCGAAGCGCTATCACGAGCACACTGATCCGAAAGCCGCACACAAGCTGGTGACCAGCCATCTTCGCCTCGTCGCGAAGATTGCAATGGGCTATCGCGGTTATGGCTTGCCAATTGGCGAAGTCATCTCCGAAGGCAATGTCGGTCTCATGCAGGCAGTCAAGCGCTTCGAGCCGGAACGCGGCTTCCGCCTGGCCACATATGCGATGTGGTGGATCAAGGCTTCGATCCAGGAATATATCCTGCGTTCGTGGAGCCTTGTAAAGATGGGTACGACTGCCAACCAGAAGCGCCTGTTCTTCAATCTGCGCAAGATGAAGAGCAAGATTCAGGCGCTGGACGATGGCGATCTCAACCCCGATCAGGTCAAGCAGATTGCGACCAAGCTGAAGGTTAGCGAAGACGAAGTGGTTTCCATGAACCGCCGTCTGTCGGGTGACGCTTCGCTCAATGCGCCACTGCGCGCAAGCGAAGGTGAATCGGGCGAATGGCAGGATTGGCTCGTTGACGATAGCAGCAGCCAGGAACAGGTTCTGATCGAGCAGGACGAACTGGAAAGCCGCCGCTCGCTGCTTGAACAGGCCATGGACACGCTCAACGAACGTGAACGTCGCATCTTTGAAGCCCGCCGCCTTTCGGAAGACCCAATGACGCTGGAAGATCTTTCCGGCGAGTTTGGCATCAGCCGTGAACGCGTGCGCCAGATCGAAGTGCGTGCCTTTGAAAAAGTACAGGCTGCCGTCAAGGCTGCAGCTTTCAAACAGCAGAAGGCGTTGAACCATGTCGAGGAAGCTCACGCCTGAAACTGATAATTTTCAGACCTTCTACTGCCGCAAAGTGGGAAACCGTTTTGCGGCAGTTTGCTTTTGAAATGTATCAAGAAAAACAAAGTCTGATTTTCATACAGGATCGGGTTTCGAACCGCCTAAGCATCATTCGATGCAACCTGTCATCCAACCGATAAAAAACCGTCAAATAACTGTAATGGAATGGCTTTAGGCAACGTGACGTGTTTCACCGAAGCCTGAAGGTCTCCCAATGAAAAAGCTCCTGCTTGCTGCAACGCTCGCTCTTACTGCTGCCACTGCTGTATCTGCGTCTGAATATGTCTCTTATCTGGACTATCCTCAGAAAGAGCAGGACGGAAAAGAATTCTTCACTGCCATTGAAATCCCACAGGGCAGCTTCACCAAATACGAAATCAACGACAAGACCGGCCACATCATTGTGGATCGCTATCAGTCGATGCCAGTCGTCTATCCGGCCAATTACGGCTCGATCACCAGCACGCTTGCAGGCGACGGCGATCCTCTCGACGCGCTCGTCTACACCCGCGAACCAATCGTTCCAGGCGCAATCATCAAGGTTCGCCCAATCGGCGTTCTTAAAATGATCGATGGCGGCGAGACCGACGATAAGATCGTCGCTGTCCCTACCTCGAAGATCGACCCGACCTACGACAACATCAAGGAAATTGCCGATTTGCCAAAGATCGAGCAGCAGCGCCTTGAAGCTTTCTTCCGCGTTTACAAGCAGCTGCCTGAAGGCCGCAAGTCCGTTGAACTCGGCGGCTTCGATACTGCTGAAACCGCAGCAAACGAAGTAGCCAAGGCGATCAAGGCTTTCTCTGAAAAGAAATAATCAAGCGTATATCGCTGAAACGAAAAGGCCGCTCAAAGCGGCCTTTTTTATTTCGTCTCGTTTAGCTTGCGCCCAGAACGTCGTTGAAGACTTTCTCGCCCGGAACACCTTTTTCAAGGCTGATCAGTGCGCGACGGCCATTGCGATAGGAAATCGGAATATCGATCCACTGCAAACGACGCATCAGCGAAAGATTGGTGTCCTGTGCAGTCTTTGCGTCATTAAGCCAGATAATGAAGAAATTATCCGCAATCTTGGAAGGAACTGCAATCAGCGGATTGCCAGCTGCCTGTTCCGTATCTTTGAACGTTATACGCTGCACATTATCGACGACACCGCCGGCAAAATTATCTGGAACGGTGAAGACCATTTCGATCAGATGGCTCGCTGGAATCGACTGATCCGTATTTTTGCGGACCGTCATTTTCAGCTCAACCTTGCTGTCAGGCATGGTCACGCTGGCGCGAATAGCTGGGGCTGCAGGTTCACCCTCACTCGGGCTTTCCTGAATTTCCGACCAGACGACATTGCCGCGTTCAACAGAACCTGATTCCGTGCCGCCACGTTCTTCATAAAGCAGCGCCTGCTGGCCAACGGCCACGGCCTGCTGAGGCTGCTGCTGATTCTGGGTATTGGTTTGTTCGGCACCAGGCGTTGAAGCCGCGGTCGACTTGCCTTCACCCAAACCGTTCTGACCGCCCGATGGACCGTCATCGACTTCGCTGCCATCCGGCATCAGACGCTGCGTCATCTTCTGTTCTTCAGGCGTTGACGGCTGCTGACCGGTTTGTGTCTCACCCGTCTGCGGCTGTTCGGAGCCTGCAGTCTGTCCCGCCGGAGGCGTTTGCCCGTCAGGCTGTTGTGCTGTACCGCTATCGCCGCTTGCCGGCGCGTCGCTGCGACCAAGGCTTGATGCCAGCTCCTGAAGCTTGTCCTTGTTTGCCCAAACACCATAGCCTGCGCCACCAAGAGCGAGTACAGCAATAAGACCGATGATTAGCCCCTTGTAGGAACGCTTTTCCTTCGGGCTGCTGCGTTCGGTATATTCACCGCGACGTGCAAAGGCCTTCTCGTCTGCGCGATTCTGGTCGCGTTCCACTCCCCAGTCATCGCGACGACCGGGCTGAACCTGCGATGCTTCATCTTCTTTGTCATGGTCATCATCCGAGTAGCGGGGCTCGGTTGCGATCTGCGGTTCGCGATCTGCATAAGAAGATGTGTTTGCCGCACGCGTTGATTCGTGCAGAAAATCTTCCAACGGATCGGTCTGGGGTTCTTCAAAAGCCGGCTGGGAAGCTGGAGGCGCATAAAAGGCTTCAACTTCTTCAATAGCGTCTTCGAGGATTTTGCGCTGGCGAACAGCGACAACTTGCGAGGCATTCGCCGTCACAAGCTTCTGTTCAATCGTCGCGCGTGCCTTTGCATAGACACGCTGCCGCAGTTCAGGCGATTTGTCTGCCTGCGCATCGATTGTCTTTTTCAGAACCGCTACAAAATCCGCCATGCCGTTTTACCCAGTTTCCGCGAGTTCGAAATGCAGTAAATGTCTCAATAATCACAATAATCGATGGAAAGCAAAGGTTGCGGCAACGATTAAGTGAACGCTTTCAAAATGATCGCGAAAAAACCTTAAAAAAATACCCGGTCCGCCATGATGACAAACCGGGTGTTTTATTTTTGCAGAACCGAAGTTCAGATCAATCAATCCTGAAATGGATCGGTAACGAGGATCGTGTCTTCGCGTTCAGGGCTCGTCGAAAGCATTGCAACCGGCGCGCCGATCAGCTCTTCGATGTGGCGGACATATTTGACAGCCTGCGCTGGAAGATCGTTCCACGAACGCGCACCAGCTGTCGTTTCCGACCAGCCCGGCAGCGTTTCATAGATCGGCTTCACGCGAGCCTGCGCACCCATCGAGGATGGCAGATAGTCGATGCGCTTGCCATCAAGCTCATAGGCCACGCAGATCTTGATTTCTTCAAGACCGTCGAGAACATCAAGCTTGGTCAGTGCAATACCGGTGATGCCCGAAGTGCGAACCGTCTGACGAACGATAACGGCATCGAACCAGCCGCAACGACGCTTACGACCCGTCACCACACCAAATTCATGGCCCTTGGTGCCGAGGAATTCACCGATTTCATCGTTGAGTTCGGTCGGGAACGGACCTTCACCAACGCGGGTGGTGTATGCCTTGGTAATGCCGAGAACATATCCGATTGCCGTCGGACCAAGACCCGAACCGGCAGCTGCCTGACCGGCAACAGTGTTGGACGAGGTAACGAACGGATAGGTGCCGTGGTCGTTATCAAGAAGTGCGCCCTGCGCACCTTCGAAAAGGATGCGGTCGCCAGCCTTGCGGCGTTCGTCGAGAACGCGCCAGACCTGATCGATATAAGGGAGAATCTTGTCTGCAACCGAGGTCAGCTCTTCAAGAATGGTCGCAACCGCGATTTCTTCAAGGCCCATGCCGCGACGCAGCAGATTGTGGTGAGCAAGCAGACGCTCAACCTTTGGCTCTAAGGTGTCCGGCTCGGTCAGATCGATGACGCGGATCGCACGACGGCCAACCTTGTCTTCATATGCAGGGCCGATACCGCGCTTGGTGGTGCCGATCTTGAGGCCTTCGGTAGCGCCTTCACGCATTGCATCCAGTTCGCGATGAACGGACAGAATAAGCGGTGCGTTTTCTGCAATACGCAGAACTTCAGGGGTGATTTCGATGCCCTGGCCGCGCAGCTTTTCGACTTCCATGACGAAATGGTGCGGGTCGACCACAACACCATTGCCGATCACGCTCAGTTTGCCGCGTACAAGGCCGGATGGCAGAAGCGAAAGCTTGTAGCTGACGCCATCGATGACAAGTGTATGACCCGCGTTATGACCGCCCTGATAGCGCACGATCACATCGGCGCGCTCGGACAACCAGTCCACGATCTTTCCCTTGCCTTCGTCGCCCCATTGCGACCCGACGACAACTACATTCGCCATTGAGAAAACTCCTCGGTACGGCATCTCAGCCGTAAATATAGCCCAAGGATCGCAAGCAAACCCCGTCAATGAAACGCGGGGTGCTGATCCCTCGTCTCTATACAGACTCAATCCCGCTTGCGCGACTCTTTCATGCAGAAAATGCGAATATTTTCACGAAAACGTGGGAAAACGGCTCGCAAAACGTGGAAAACCATGGCTAAGCGGTGTCAAGAATGGGGCTATTTCGCGGCAAAACGCCTTTTAGCCAGCGCGGACCATATAGAGCGCCTCGTCCGAATAGCCTTTAAGCTTTTCTTCGAGTGCGGTCACATCACGGGTAACAAAGCCCTTTTTCTCCCAGAATCCCTGAGAACCATTAACGGCAACAAGAGCCATGGTGACGAAACCATCCCGCTCTGCCTGAGCGGCCATCAGCTCGACCACACGCGATGCCTGCCCGCCTGAGCGGACCACCGGCAGAAGTGCGATGTCGTGAATATAATAGGTGCTGGTTTCCTTCGGCAGCTCACCGAGAATCGAATTCAACGCAGGCACCGAATCGAGTTGCCATGGATGGCTGATGCCGTAACCGAGAATTTCGCTGCCATTGGCCAGCACAAAACAACCGGCCGGATAGACTTTGAAGCGGTCCCGGAAGACCGCCTCATCCTCGAAGAAGTCGGGGTGAACGACATTGGCCACGGCAGTTACGCGCGCTATGTCCTGCGCTTGCATTCGCCGCCATTCTGCCTGTTCAATCCCGTCTGTCATGTCGCTCAAGCTTCCTCGATGTTAAATTCCAAAGGTCTTGCCGCCTTGATTGCCTCTTGAGCAATGAGTTCGTCAAGTGCTGCTTGTGGAATCCTGTCATCGACATAGAGCATCGCGATGGCATCACCGCCCGGATGATTACGTCCGAGAGCGAAGTTTGCGATATTGATATTGTGCTTACCGCAGATCGTCCCGAGCAGACCGATCATGCCTGGAATGTCGACATTGGTGACATAAAGCATGTGCGGACCGACTTCCGCATCAAGGTTGATTCCCTTGATCTGGATGAAACGGGCCTTACCGTCCGAGAAGCACGTTCCTGCAATCGAGCGTTCACGTTCCGTGGTCTTCACGGTCAGCTTGATATAGCCGTCGAAGATACCCGACTTGTCGCGCTTGATCTCGGAAACGATGATTCCACGTTCCTTCACCATGATCGGTGCAGAAACCATGTTCACGTCAGCAACCTGCGGACGGATCAGACCGGCTAGTGCTGCACTGACCAGAGCGCGGGTGTTCATACCAGCTGTGGAGCCGTCAAAAAGCACTTCGACTTCCTGAATTGGCTCGTCCGTCACCTGACCGACAAAAGCGCCCAGAACTTCTGCGAGCTTAACGAAAGGCTTGAGACGCGGCGCTTCCTCAGCCGTGATCGACGGCATGTTGATCGCGTTGGAAACAGCACCCTTGACCAGATAATCCGACATTTGCTCGGCCACCTGGATCGCCACATTTTCCTGCGCTTCGGAAGTCGAAGCACCAAGATGCGGTGTGCAGACCACGTTGGGCAGATTGAACAATTCGTTGTCTGTTGCGGGCTCAGTCTCGAAAACATCGATACCAGCACCGGCAACATGGCCGGATTTCAGCGCCGCAACCAGATCCTTTTCAACGATCAGACCGCCGCGTGCGCAGTTGATAATGCGGACACCCGGCTTGGTCTTAGCCAGTGCATCGGCATTGATGATGCCGCGTGTCTTGTCGGTCAGTGGCGTGTGCAGTGTGATGAAATCGGCGCGCGCCAGAAGTTCATCAAGCTCCAGCTTTTCGACGCCAAGTTCCTGCGCCCGCGCTTCCGATAGAAACGGATCAAACGCAACAACATGCATCTTGAGGCCGATACCGCGCGCTGCAACCACAGCACCAATATTGCCGCAGCCGACCACACCAAGCGTCTTGCCTGTGATTTCCACGCCCATGAAGCGGTTCTTTTCCCACTTGCCAGCGCGCGTGGAAACGTCAGCTTCGGGAAGCTGACGCGCAACTGCAAACATTAGTGCAATTGCATGTTCTGCAGTGGTGATCGAATTGCCGAAAGGCGTATTCATCACAATGATACCACGGCGCGATGCTGCCGGAATATCGACATTGTCCACGCCAATCCCGGCGCGACCAATGACCTTGAGCTTCGTTGCTGCTGCGATCAGCTTTTCCGTTGCCTTGGTGGCAGAGCGGATAGCAAGACCATCATATTGGCCGATGACTTCGAGCAGTTTTTCTTTGTCCTTGCCAAGATCTGGCAGGTAATCAACTTCAACGCCGCGGTCTTTGAAAATCTGAACGGCGGTCGGCGACAATTTATCGGATACGAGTACGCGAGGTGCCATAAGGGCCTCCTTCGAATTGTACGATAATGAAAGGCAAGCAGGCTATGACCGTCCCAACTCCGGCCACAGCACTGTCATCGCTTGCGATTATGCAGCGGCTTTCAGGGCAGCTTTCTGTGCAGCAAAGGCCCAGTCGAGCCATGCAGTCAGGGCTTCAAGATCAGAAGCTTCAACCGTAGCACCCGCCCAGATACGCAAACCGGAAGGCGCATCGCGATACGCACCGATGTCGAAGGCAACGCCTTCTTTTTCGAGCGCCGAGACGATGCCCTTGGCAAAAGCTGCCTGTGCATCAGCCGAAAGCGCCGTCACTTCCGGATCAACAATCGTCACGCAAACAGATGTGTTGGAGCGCGTTTCAGGCTTCTGAGCCAGATTAGCGATCCATGGCGTCCGCTCGATGAAAGCATCAAGCACAGCAAAATTTGCATCCGCACGTCCGACAAGACCGTCGAGACCGCCGACAGAACGCGCCCAGCTCAGTGCATCAAGATAATCTTCAACGCAGAGCATCGAAGGGGTGTTGATGGTTTCGCCGACAAAGATGCCTTCGATCAGCTTGCCGCCAGAAGTCAGGCGGAAAATCTTTGGCAGCGGCCATGCTGGCTTATAGCTTTCCAGACGCGCAACAGCGCGTGGGGAAAGAATGAGAATGCCGTGTGCGCCCTCGCCGCCAAGCACTTTCTGCCATGAGAAAGTGACAACATCGAGCTTTGCAAAATCAAGACGCTGCGCGAAAGCAGCCGAGGTCGCATCGCAAATGGTCAGGCCTTCACGATTTGCAGGAATGAAATCGGCATTGGGTACGCGAACGCCGGATGTGGTGCCGTTCCAGGTGAAAACGACGTCACGGTCGAAATCAACTTCAGCAAAATCAACCAGTTCGCCATAGGGCGCAACAAAGCTGCGGGTATCTTCCAGCTTGAGCTGCTTGATCACGTCTGTGACCCAGCCGGAGCCGAAGCTTTCCCACGCGACCATATCAACGCCGCGCTCACCGAGCAGTGACCACAAGGCCATTTCCACCGCACCCGTGTCGGATGCAGGCACGATGCCAATGCGGTAATCAGCCGGAACGCCGAGAATTTCGCGGGTAAGGTCGATGGCTTCTTTCAGCTTGGTCTTGCCGATTTTCGCACGGTGCGAACGGCCAAGCGGAGCATCGGCAAGCGCTTGAAGCGACCAGCCAGGGCGTTTAGCACAGGGACCTGAAGAAAAATTAGGGTTAGCCGGGCGAACTGCCGGCTTCGCAATCGTCGTCATTTTGTTTCCTATCCTCTCAGATAGCACGCGCCTCGTTGGGGAGGCGTGGCCCGCTGATGAAAATATCGGAAAGCAAAAATTTCACAAGGCGGCGCGAAAGATTATTTGTCGCAGCAAAAAGGCCCGGAAATCCGGGCCTTTGAATTCAATGATAAGCGTTTTCAGCCGCCAAACATGTAACGAAGACCCACACGGACATCGTGGATGTTCATGCCCTTGTCGTAGCCGTCGCCAACCCATTGATTGCCTTCAAACATCTTACCACCATTAATATGACGGAAGCGGTAACCAGCATCGAGCTTGAGGCTCTGTGTCAGATCAACAGATGCACCTGCCATAAGAGCATAGGTAAAGCGCCAATCGGAAGCGCCTTCCTGCATATTGCCATACCGCACATCATTCAAATCAGCCCATTTGACACGCGTGCCACCAATACCGGCACCGACGTAAGGCGTTACACCGCCGAAATTGCCGAGATCTACATAGGCATTTGCAAGAAGTGAAAGGGCGGAATAATGACCACGCTCGTCGGAAGCACAATCGATGTCGCCACCGCAATTTGCGCCAAACGTATTACCGTTAAACTTGGAACGCGTCATGTAATCAAGCGTAACATCGGTACGGAAGTAGTCTGTGACCTGATAGCCGACGCCACCACCGATCAAGAATGATCCTTTCAGATCGCCATGTAGTGTATTACTGCCGAAGGTTGGACCTCCAGAACCACATGTCGCACAATCATCAATTGTCGCATAATCAGCACGCTTGAACCGATTCCAAGAATAACCGATATCGCCACGCAAATACCAACCACCAACGGCTGGCGGAGCGACAACGACTTCCGGCACTGGCTCGATATAATCTGCTGCGAAAGCCGCAGGAGCCATTGCCGTCAGGGCAGCCGATACAGCAAGGCTTGCGCAAAAGGTTTTAATAAGACTGTTCATTCATCTGCCCCATCAATCTGTCACGCCACAACCGCGTCGGAACCGAGTTTTCAAAGGCAGAATATTCAGGAAAAGTTAAATACAACTTAACCTTGTTTTTTAACTACGTTTATTAACAGTTGCTAAACTACAACCTCTGCTGCACCGGACAAAAAAATAGCGCGGACAAGCCGCGCCATTTCTAATGAGATCGATGTTTTATCAGGCCGCAGCACTTTCCGAAGAAATCACGTTGATGATGTCATTGACGACCTTTTCAACGAGTGCGCGGTCATCGCCTTCCGCCATGACCCGGATGAGCGGTTCAGTTCCGGATGGACGAATAACCAGACGTCCCTGCGAACCCAGACGATCAGTCGCTTCGTCGATAGCGCTCTTGACCTTCTTGTTCTCAAGCGGCTTTCCGCCAGCAGTACGAACATTCTTGAGGAGCTGCGGCACTGGCTCAAACTTGCGGCACAGTTCGCTTAGCGGCTTGTTCTCTTCCTGAGCAACAGCAAGAATCTGTAGCGCAGATACCAGACCGTCGCCAGTCGTTGCAAAATCCGACAAAACAATATGACCGGACTGTTCGCCACCAACATTGAAGCCATGCTCGCGCATATGTTCAACCACGTAGCGGTCGCCAACCTTGGTACGGGCCAGCGTCATATTGTGATCATGCAGGAAGCGCTCAAGGCCGAGATTGGACATGATCGTCGCGACAATGCCGCCGCCCTGCAGACGATCCGATTTAGCCCATGATTCGGCAATAACTGCCAGAAGCTGATCGCCATCGATCACGGTGCCGTTTTCATCGACAAGCAGAACGCGATCCGCATCGCCATCAAGCGCAATACCGACATCGGCGCGCACTTCATGCACCTTCTTCATCAGACCAATCGGATGGGTCGAGCCGCAATCCTCATTGATATTGATGCCGTTCGGCTCATCATTGATGGTGATGACTTCTGCACCCAGTTCCCAGAGTGCTGCAGGCGCAACCTTGTAGCCCGCGCCATTGGCGCAATCGACCACAACGCGAAGACCATTAAGCGAGATATTGCGCGGCAGCGTGCGCTTCGCAAATTCGATATAGCGATAGATATCGCCGTCGACGCGCTTGGCCTTGCCCACTTCACCGTGGGTTGCGAGATGCGCGGACAGATCGCTGTCGATCAGGCTTTCAATCTGCAACTCTATCTCATCGGACAGCTTGAAGCCATCAGGGCCAAACAGCTTGATGCCATTATCATAGAAAGGATTATGCGAAGCCGAGATCATCACGCCGATATCCGCACGCAAGGAACGGCAGAGCATGGCGACCGCAGGCGTTGGAATTGGACCGAGCAGAAACACATCCATACCGGCGGCAGTGAAACCTGCAACCAATGCGTTTTCCAGCATATAGCCGGAACGGCGCGTATCCTTGCCGATCACGACGCGCGAGGCCTGGCCTTTGCGGCGGAAAATATGCCCGACAGCCATACCAACTTTCATGGCAATATCAGGCGTCATCGGAAAGCTGTTGGCCTTGCCGCGAATGCCGTCGGTTCCAAAATATTTACGTGTCATATTCTTAGCCTTGCGTTGCGCCATAGAGCTGTCTCGAACCAATCAAATACAGTCGCTGTTAATCCGTGAGACGGCAATGGCATCCGGGATTGTTAGCCCGGTAATCGATTGTCTGCGTTATTACCGCAAAACCACCCGTCATTGCAATTTCGCCTTTCGGAGAAACAAACTACTTTAAAGCGTGAAACTCCAAATCTTTCCTATGATGCGCCGAAATCATTAACCGAGCCTTTCTCATCTGGTCTGCCAAAAAAGCAGAAAAGCCGGACAGACTGCCCGGCTTTTCGTAAGTTTTGCAGATGCTTATTGCGGCTGCGGGTTTGGTTCGATGCCAGGTTCACCACCTGGTTCCTCACCCTTACGCTTGCGCGGGCTACCGGCTTTCGGCACGCCCGAACCGCGTGACGGCGTATCATTGCCCTGATCGCGCGATGGCTTGTTGCCAGCAATCAGTTCCTTGATTTCATCGCCGCTCAGCGTTTCGTATTCGAGCAGACCTTCAGCCAGAGCAATCCAGTCCTCGCGCTTTTCAGTCAGGATGCGGGTTGCTTCGGCATAGGCTTCATCAACCAGACGACGCACTTCACCATCAATGATCTGCGCGGTTGCTTCCGAGATATTCTGCGTGCGCGAAACCGAATGGCCCAGGAACACTTCTTCCTGATTGTCGCCATAGGCAACGCGACCGAGCTTGTCGGAATAACCCCACTGCGTCACCATCGAGCGCGCAAGCTTGGTTGCCTGCTGAATATCAGAGGATGCACCGGACGTGATGTTTTCCTTGCCGAATTTCAGCTCTTCCGCAACGCGGCCACCCATCAGGATCGCAAGGCGCGATACCATCCAGGTATAGGTTGCCGAATAACGGTCGCCTTCAGGAAGCTGCATCACCATACCCAGCGCACGACCGCGCGGAATGATTGTCGCCTTATGAACAGGATCGGTGCTCGGTACGTTGATCGCAACGATGGCGTGACCTGCCTCATGATAAGCCGTATTGGCCTTTTCCTGCGGCGTCATGGCGGAACGGCGTTCCGCACCCATCATGATCTTGTCCTTGGCGTCTTCGAATTCCTGCATGGTCACGAGACGCTTGTTGCGACGCGCAGCCATAAGAGCAGATTCATTGACGAGGTTTGCAAGATCGGCACCGGAGAAGCCCGGCGTACCGCGTGCTACAACCTTGAGATCAACATTGGGTGCAAGTGGCACATTGCGCACATGCACTTTGAGGATCTGTTCACGACCAACGATATCCGGGTTCGGAACCACAACCTGACGGTCGAAACGGCCCGGACGCAGAAGCGCTGGATCAAGAACGTCAGGACGGTTGGTTGCAGCAATCAGAATGATTGATTCGTTTGCTTCAAAGCCATCCATCTCGACGAGGAGCTGGTTGAGTGTCTGTTCGCGTTCGTCGTTACCGCCGCCAAGACCGGCACCACGATGACGACCGACAGCATCGATTTCGTCGATGAAGATAATGCAAGGCGCATTCTTCTTGGCCTGTTCGAACATGTCACGGACGCGGCTTGCACCAACACCAACAAACATTTCAACGAAGTCAGAACCAGAGATCGTGAAGAACGGAACATTGGCTTCGCCTGCAACAGAGCGCGCGAGCAAAGTCTTACCGGTTCCGGGAGGGCCTACGAGCAGAACGCCGCGTGGGATCTTACCGCCCAGACGCTGGAACTTCTGCGGATCACGCAGGAATTCGACGATTTCTTCGAGATCCTGCTTGGCTTCTTCAACGCCTGCAACGTCCTGGAACGTCACACGACCATGCGCTTCGGTCAGAAGCTTGGCCTTCGACTTGCCAAAGCCCATCGCACCGCGCGAGCCACCCTGCATCTGACGCATGAAGAAAATCCACACGCCGAGAATAAGGATCATCGGCAACCATGAAAGCAGAATGCCAAGGAGCGAGCTGGAGCCGTCGCTTTCAGGACGAGCGGTGATTGCAACGCCCTTCTCTTCAAGACGAGAAACCAGTCCGGTATCACCCGGCGAATAGGTCTGGAAGGTCGATCCGTTATCGGCAAACGTACCGCTGATCCGTTCACCAGTGATGGTGACCGCTTTCACGCGTCCGTTTGAAACGTCATCGATAAATTGGGAGTAAGAAACTTCACGGGAATTCGTGCGCTGGCCAGGACTCTGGAACAGGTTGAACAGCGCTATCAAAAGTAGAGCAATGATCGCCCAGAGGGCGAAGTTGCGATAGTTCGGATTCATATCGGGTCCAATCGATACCACGGCCACCCGAGAAAAGGGCGGTACGATGTTTCGGCTTAACATAGGATCGAAGGAAGGCCTTGCCAAGGCGCGAGAGCCCCCTCACCTTCGATTCTTGTCAATCTGGTTTATAAAAATTAGGACATTCACGGCCAAACCGCTTTTCAACGGCATTTGCCAACCCAAAATCATAGCCCGGAAGCACATGATCGAAGATTGCGAAGTGTTTCTCGACAGTGATTCCTGCAGGCAGCTGCTGCCCGTTAACTGCTGGAAGTTGCAATAGTTTGCCGTTTTCATAGATAGCAGGCAAAACCAGCAAAGCGTCTCTTTGAACGGAATCGACGTCTAGTTCGGAAAGCTCTATGAAATCTGCCAGCTCTTGGCGATCCGGGCTCCGTATCTCCAGCGTGCGGTTGCCCTCATTTGTGAAACGAAACCGCCCGTCCCAGATAATCCGCTGACCTGTCTCAATCCGCATAATCGGCAGGTTGCGCCTCTCACGACGAAACCGGTGCGGCAATCCTCTTCGCCCAAGTTCGACGAGTGCTCCAAAAACCGTCATACGATCAGTTTTTTCATTCCCGGACAAAACTCTTTCAATGCGTGATCGCTCGGCATCGCCGGGGAGAAAACGTCGTCCGCCTGCAATAGATGCAAGCAGGCCTGAAAACAGACGTCGAACATTTTCTGGCAATGCTGCATAAATTTCCGCGTCGACCGAGATCGTGCCGAGAGGGCTCATCTTCACGCAGTCTGGATCAGCCAGCGCTGACATCAGCGCCGCGTTGTCGCGTTTACGTGCAGCACCTGCCAAAGCGATCTGTGCGAGGATCGTTTCCGGATCTGCTTCTGCAGCGGAAGTGAGCCTTACACGCGGACGCTCATAGCTGGTGTTGACGTTGCTTGGATCATCTATCCAGCGGATACCCTTCTTCGTCAGTTCATCACGCAACGTCATGCGCGACTGATCAAGCAGGGGGCGGATCAGTTCAACAGAACTCTCCAGCCACGAACGGGAAGCCATGGCGGCAAGTCCACGCGCTTCCGAATGAGAGCTTCGCTCCTGACGCATCAGAAACGTCTCTATCTGATCGTCGCGCGTATGACCTGTCGCGATAAAATCAGCGCCCACTTCCTGTGCGGCCTGAACCAGCAAGCGGTAGCGCGCCGACCGCGCTGCTGCCGCAATGCCGGTCTTGGGCTTGGCTTCTTCCCAAGCAAAAACGCGATGTGCAATGCCGTAGGCATGGCACAGTTTGCCGACATTTTCCGCTTCATCGGCGGATTCAGCGCGCAGGCGATGGTCGATGGTAACAGCTGTCAGTGGCGGCGGATTTTCCAATGTCGCCAGATGATCTTTGAGGAGGAAAAGGAGCGCAAGAGAATCGCTGCCACCTGAAACAGCAGCAACAATTCCTTTTGCACGCTCAAGTCCGAAGGGTTCAAAAATTTTGATCGGGGAAAGCCCCACTCATAGTCTCCAAAATCAGCATTTAATACGCGTGCGCTCGTCCGTGACCCGCTTCAAAACTGCCGGCGCTGCATTCGGATAGCGGTCCGGAATCTGCTTGAACGTCGCGCATGCAACATCGTGATTATCCATTTTCTCAAGCGTCATGCCGAGCTTGAACATATTCTCCGGCGCACGTTTTGAATCCGGATAATCGCGCTGCGTATCGATGAATACCGTCGCAGCTTCTGGGAAACGTGATTGACCGTAAAGCGATTCACCCAGCCAATAACGCGCCTCAGCTGTCGTGGGGTCCGCAGGGTAGCGTTTGATATGCTCACGGAAACCAGTCTCGGCGGCCTTGTAATCGCCCGACATCAGATACTGATAGGCAGCCTGATAGAGCGAGTTCGGATTGTCGTCAGTCGGCAGAGAAGCGACAGCCTGTCCTGCAGGAAGAGCTGCGCCATGTTCAACCGGGCGCGGCTGAGCATTGATCGTTTCGCCGATTACATTGCCATTGTTATCGAAACGAATGGAGCCGAGCGACTGTGGCGGCTCCCCACGCTGCGGGCCGTCCTGAGGAGCTGCGCCAGAACCAATAGCAGTGGAATCGGCGCCCGATGGATTGTTCGCCGCCGTTTGAGAAGAAGAACCGAAATTACCATCTGACGAAGCACCGCCTGAAACCCCGTTATCGGGGTTTCCAGCCGGAGCTGCATCAGCCAGCGATGTACCGTTGTTGCCATCTGTCGGCGCACCAACGGCATCCGCACGACCACCATTTTCCAGCGCCTGGAAACGGCGTTCATTTTCTTCCTGCATCTTCTGCATCTGGTCCTGCAATTCGAGAACCTGGAAGTTCATGGCTTCAGCGCGAGCGCCAAGCGTATCGGCAATAGCTGTAGGATTTGGCATACCCTGTGCGCAAAGATCGCTGCCCGGCGGCGGCGTAACGGGAGCATCCTGACCGGCGCTTGCCTGCGCGGGTGCCGAGCCGCCCTTTTTCTTTTCCAGCTCTTCAAAGCGGAACTGGTTGTCGTCCTGCGTCTTCTGCAGCTGTTCGTTGGTGAACGAAATCTGAGCATCCACATCCTCTACCTTACCGGTGAGATTGCGGATCACTTCCTGCTGCAAGCCGGGACTTTGCTGATAGCCACCCTGACCGCCAGCACCATTATCGCGCATCGCG
This sequence comes from Brucella sp., assembly GCF_032066345.1. Lineage (NCBI taxonomy): Bacteria > Pseudomonadati > Pseudomonadota > Alphaproteobacteria > Hyphomicrobiales > Brucellaceae > Brucella > Brucella sp. The sequence goes on along the minus strand of NZ_DAMBKZ010000032.1, from coordinate 1,207 downwards.
TCGTCAAGAATAGCCGTTGAGCCGATGCTCACATGATTCTGTGCGCCGCCTCGGCCCTTTTCGAGTGCCTGAAAGCGGGTTTCATTGTCGCGCTGAATTTTAAGCATCTTGTCGCGCAACTGCAGAATGCGTGCATAAGACTGCGCATTCTGGTGCGCAAGATTACATACCTGCTGCGCGAACTGGTCACCGCCGGGATTACCCGCCTGCGCCAGCTGGATTTGCCCCTGCTGCGAAGAAACAGATGCCGCCAGAACCGGAGCACTTGCCAAAAGCGGCAACATGGCAAAAGCCAGTGTCACTTTCCTCATTGGTTTCCTCATTCCCTTTTGCCCCTATCGCTCATTTCCGAAAAATGATGGTGCCCTGAAATTATGGCCGCGATAAATATCGTCATGTTCCCGATGTTCAGGTATCGCGCCTGAATATTATCTGAACACCCGATTTCTCACGGCTCTTCTCAGCTTTTAGAGAAAATCCATAAAAAGCAAAGATGCTTTCCCTATGACACAGGCGACTTCGGCCAAAATTTGTCGAAGCGGCTAATATGCGCCTGCCAAAACGAAAAAAGCGGCCAAAAGGCCGCCTTTTCCGTATGAGTGTTGCGATATCGCATATCCAGTGAAGGCGCGAACGCAATCAAACGAGATGAGGTGTTCAACACCTCAATCTGTTTATTAGCTGCCAGCACCGTTAAGAACGGTAACGGCACGACGGTTCTGAGACCAGCACGAGTCGCTATCGCAAACAGCGATTGGACGTTCATTACCGTAGGAAACGGTACGCATACGGCTGGTTGGAACGCCACGAGCTGCAAGGAAGTCACGGGTTGCAGCTGCACGACGCTGGCCGAGTGCCAGGTTGTATTCGCGTGTACCGCGTTCGTCGGCATGACCTTCAACAGTGATCGAGTACTGTGGGTAGCGCTGCAGCCACTGAGCCTGCTTCGACAAAGTCTGCTGTGCATCGGCACGGATCAGCGAAGAATCGAGATCGAACAGAATGCGGTCGCCAACATTCACAGTGAAATCCTGCGACGAGCCGGGCGTAGCAGCGCCACCAGCAAGGCCAAGATCACCGGCATTGTTTGGAAGGTTCTTCTTGGACGCACAACCAGCAACGGCGAGCGTCATGAAAAGGGCAATAGCGATAGGGCTACGTGCAATCGACTGGAAACGGCGCATGGGCCGGAGCTCCTTAAGATTTG
>NZ_DAMBKZ010000031.1:0-41180 GCF_032066345.1 Brucella sp. | reverse complement strand
GGCGGGCAAGAAGCACATGTTCATAAAGAGCCATTGGCTTTGCCTTTCTTCTGTTGCATCACGCTGGCACTAACGGCTAAGCCTCTGCGACTTCTCTTAGAACCGGAAAACCGGGAAGAAAGGACGCTTGGGTAAAGACAATCGAGAGCGGAGACACGGGAGGCAGAAGCACTTACGACTTCCACATGCATTCTCACTTTTAACGGTGAGGAAGACATGCTCCTCCGTTCAGCCCCCAGCTAATGCCAGCAACGAACGGGCGCCTATTACGTGTTTTTCCCCTGCTTTGCAAGCGTTGCGACTGGCAAAAATCCACAAATACTTGACTTTTCAACCCATGCTGGGGCACATCGCGTGAAATTGTTATATAAAAAGAGGCATTCATGGCGGTAGCATTTACCTTTCCCGGACAGGGCAGCCAGGCAGTTGGCATGGGCAAAGCCTTGGCGGAACAGTTCGCTGAAGCACGCGCTGTTTTCGAGGAAGTAGACGCAGCACTGGGCGAAAAGCTCTCCGCGACCATGTTTGAAGGTCCGGAAGATGTTCTGACGCTGACGGCCAATGCACAGCCAGCTCTCATGGCGGTTTCGATTGCCACGTTGCGCGTCATGGAAGCGCGTGGCTTTTCGCTGAAGGACAAAGTCGCCTACGTTGCGGGCCATTCGCTCGGCGAGTATTCGGCGCTGTGCGCAGCGGGCACTTTCTCGCTTGCAGATACTGCCCGCCTTTTGCGTATTCGCGGTAACGCCATGCAGAAGGCTGTTCCGGTCGGTGAAGGCGCAATGGCTGCCATTATCGGCCTCGAGCACAGCGATGTTGAAGCCATCTGTGCAGAAGCAAAGGCCTCCGGCTCGGTTCAGATAGCAAATGACAATGGAGGCGGTCAGCTCGTCATTTCTGGTTCAAAAGCGGCTGTTGAACTGGCGGCTTCGCTTGCTTCCGGAAAAGGTGCCAAGCGTGCGATCATGTTGCCCGTCTCTGCACCGTTCCATTCGACGCTGATGGCTCCTGCTGCGGAAGCTATGCGTGAAGCGCTGGCTCAGGTTGAGAAGCACAATCCGGTTGTGCCGCTGATTGCCAATGTGCGTGCGGCGCCTGTCACGGATGCCAATGAGATCGCTGATCTTCTGGTCGAGCAGGTCACGGGTCAGGTGCGTTGGCGGGAAACTGTTGAATGGTTTGCAGCCAATGGCGTAACCACGCTTTATGAAGTAGGTTCAGGCAAGGTTCTGACCGGTCTTGCGCGTCGCATCTCCAAAGATGTGACTGGCGTAACTGTTGGTTCGGCCGAAGAAATCGATGCAGCTCTTGCTGCGCTTAATGCATAAGAGGATCTGGAATGTTTGATCTGACTGGCCGCAAGGCTCTCGTAACCGGTGCGACCGGCGGTCTGGGCGAAGCGATTGCTCGCGCTCTTCATGCGCAGGGCGCAGTCGTCGGCCTTCATGGTACGCGTGAAGAAAAGCTGAAAGAGCTCGCTGCTGAACTCGGTGATCGTACGTTCATTTTCCCGGCAAACCTGTCTGACCGCGAAGCCGTCAAGGCTCTTGGCCAGAAGGCGGAAGAAGAAATGGGCGGTATTGATATTCTCGTCAATAATGCCGGCATTACCCGTGATGGCCTGTTCGTACGCATGAGCGACGAAGATTGGGATGCGGTTCTCAATGTCAACCTGACCTCGGTGTTCAACCTGACGCGTGAGCTGACCCATCCGATGATGCGCCGCCGCAATGGCCGTATTATCAATATTACGTCGATTGTTGGCGTGACCGGTAATCCAGGTCAGGCAAACTACTGCGCGTCCAAAGCAGGCCTAATCGGCTTCTCGAAGTCGCTGGCCCAGGAAATTGCGAGCCGCAACGTTACAGTTAACTGTATTGCTCCGGGTTTCATCGAATCGGCTATGACAGACAAGCTGAACGAGAAGCAGAAGGAAGCAATCATGGGCAGCATCCCGATGAAGCGTATGGGCGCTGGCGGTGATATTGCTGCTGCGGTTGTTTACCTGGCAAGCGATGAAGCCGCATATGTGACTGGCCAGACACTGCACATCAATGGCGGTATGGCTATGATCTAAAAGCCCTTTACAGGCTTTGAGGTCACTATTTTACGGTATATAAAGGCTTAAAGTCGGACTGTGAAAACTAAAATGCGCTTTGCCTTGCTCAAGAAGCATGGTAATGCGCCCGACGAGAGTTTCGGCATTTCGGTTGCGAGATGTCGTTATCCTGTTCCGCAAGGAATATCCACAGGGTGACTGTCAGGCGAGTAAACTCGAAACTTGGCAGGCATCTTATAACTTGATTACAATCATGCATGCCGCTAACCAAGGCAGAGCAAACTAACAACAGGTCGAGGTTCCGACATGAGCGATACCGCAGAGCGCGTCAAGAAAATCGTTGTTGAGCATCTGGGTGTAGATGCCGACAAGGTCACCGAAGGCGCAAGCTTCATTGATGATCTTGGTGCAGACAGCCTCGACACCGTCGAGCTGGTCATGGCTTTCGAAGAAGAATTCGGCGTTGAAATTCCTGACGACGCTGCAGAAACGATCCTCACGGTCGGCGACGCTGTGAAGTTCATCGATAAGGCATCCGCCTAATCTGAGCTTTTGGGGCTGGGATTCTTGCAATCCCGGCCCTACTTGTCTTCTGCTTGGAGACACGAACGAACATAACCGGTTCTGGCCAAACACAGGCCACATGCGAAACGCAATCCGGTAGCAAGATTGAGCATCGGCCGTATGAGGCGCTATTCGCCTGCGGGATGTCTCCAACGAAGTTTATCAAATCTAAGGGGTGGATATGAGGCGTGTCGTCATCACCGGTCTTGGTCTGGTGTCTCCGCTTGCGAGCGGTGTCGAAGAGACCTGGAAGCGTCTTGTTGCAGGTGAAAGCGGTGCTCGCCGCATCACGGAATTTGAAGTTGACGATCTGGCCTGCCAGATTGCCTGCCGTATTCCGATCGGCGATGGCTCCAACGGCACATTCAACCCCGATCTCCATATGGAGCCCAAGGAACAGCGCAAAGTTGATCCGTTCATTGTCTATGCTGTTGGCGCAGCCGATCAGGCTCTGGACGATGCCAACTGGCATCCTGAAAGCGATGAAGATCAGGTACGCACTGGCGTTCTGATCGGCTCCGGTATCGGTGGCATCGAAGGCATCGTCGAAGCGGGCTACACGCTGCGTGATAAGGGTCCGCGTCGTATTTCGCCATTCTTCATTCCCGGCCGTTTGATCAATCTGGCTTCCGGCCATGTTTCGATCAAACATGGACTTCGCGGCCCGAACCACTCCGTGGTAACTGCCTGCGCAACCGGAACGCACGCCATTGGCGATGCTGCCCGTTTGATTGCCTTTGGCGATGCCGACGTCATGGTTGCCGGTGGTACGGAATCGCCGGTCAGCCGCATTTCGCTGGCAGGCTTCGCTGCTTGTAAGGCTCTGTCCACCAAGCGCAATGACGATCCAACCGCAGCTTCCCGTCCTTATGACAATGACCGCGACGGTTTCGTCATGGGTGAGGGTGCAGGCGTTGTTGTTCTTGAAGAGCTGGAACACGCTCTTGCGCGTGGCGCAAAGATCTACGCTGAAGTCATCGGCTACGGTCTGTCAGGTGATGCTTTCCATATCACCGCTCCGACTGAAAGCGGTGAAGGCGCAGAGCGCTGCATGGTTGCAGCTTTGAAGCGCGCGGAAATCACTCCGGACCAGATCGATTACATCAATGCGCATGGCACTTCGACCATGGCTGATACCATCGAGTTGGGTGCAGTCGAACGTGTTGTTGGCGATGCGGCCTCGAAGGTCTCCATGTCTTCGACAAAGTCGTCAATCGGGCATTTGCTCGGCGCGGCAGGTGCTGCGGAGGCAATCTTCTCAACGCTTGCTATTCGCGACAATATCGCTCCGCCAACGCTTAATCTGGACAATCCAGCGGTTGAAACCAAGATCGATCTCGTTCCACACAAAGCGCGCGAACGCAAAATCGATATCGCCTTGTCGAACTCTTTCGGTTTCGGCGGCACCAATGCTTCGTTGATTCTGCGTCGCTATTCCTGAGTGGTAGCCTAAGCAAAAGTCGATCTATTTAAAAACGCGGGGATTTCTCCGCGTTTTTGCCAAAATATAACCCGATGCGATGTTTAAACCTGCTTTTTGTGGTTAGTGTGCTTCACAAGTATTTGGTTGATTTGTATGCCGTCTCGCGCGGGTCTCAGGACGAGGTGATGGAGTGAGTTCAGAAGAGAAGCCCGGAGCCAACCCTGCAGAGCAGCAGCCGCAAGGTGCTGTGGTGTCCGAACAGGCGGCAGCTAAGCCTTTCGTGCCGAAATCTGCTTCAGAGGCTCTGCGCCCCGAACCGGGTACGCCACCGCCGCGCAAGCGTTCGCGCCATGCACGAAGCCAGATCGTCGTCTTCATGAATTTCATGCTGTCACTGATCGTACTGGTTTTGCTCGGTGCATCGGCCTTGTTCTACTTCGGCAAGCTACAATTTGACTCTCAAGGGCCTCTGACTGCTGAAACCACATTCCTTGTGAAGCGTGGCGCTGGCGTTTCAGAAGTTTCGAACAGTCTCGAAGGCCGTGAAATCGTCAGCGACGCACGTATCTTCCGCTATGGTATGCGTGCTTACGGCCATGAGAATGATCTCAAGGCTGGCGAATATGCGATCCCTGCTGGCTCGACCATGCGCGACGTGATGAATATTCTGATCAGTGGCAAGTCGATCATGTATCCGCTGACAATTCCGGAAGGCCTGACTGTCAAACAGGTGTTCGACCGTATCTCTGCCGATCCAATTTTGGTTGGTGATATGCCAAAGAACATGCCTCCCGAAGGTGGTCTGTTCACCGACACGCTCAACTTCACACGCGGCTCGACACGCGAAGAAATCATCAATCGTATGATCGCTTCACAGCAGAAGCTGATTGATGATACTTGGGCGAAACGTCGCGCTGATCTGCCGGTCAAGGACAAAAATGAGTTCGTGACGCTTGCTTCTATCGTTGAGAAAGAAACAGGTATAGCATCGGAACGTCCGCATGTGGCTTCGGTTTTTGTGAACCGTCTCAACAAGGGTATGCGTATTCAGTCCGATCCGACTATCATTTACGGCCTCTTCGGTGGTGCTGGTAAGCCTTCTGATCGCCCGATCTTCAAATCAGATATCGAGAAGCCAACGCCATACAACACTTATGTAATCAATGGTCTTCCGCCGACACCAATTGCCAATCCGGGTCGCGCAGCACTTGAGGCTGTGGCCAATCCGCTTGATACTGAAGACCTTTATTTTGTGGCTGATGGTACTGGCGGGCATGTTTTTGCCAAGACCTTGGCCGAACACAATGCCAATGTGCGCAAATGGCGCGCGGTTGAGCAAGAAAAGAACCAGCTACAGCAGCAAAACACCGCCCAGTAATGGGCGGTTTTACTTCGCATGCTAGTTGTTGGTAAAGAAAGGTGCACATGGCGCTCCAGAGTATGACAGGGTTTGCGCGCCACGCGATACAGTATGGTGCAGCGGATAACGAAGCACGGATCGTGTGGGAAGTACGCTCGGTCAACGGCAAGGGCCTGGACCTGCGTTTGCGTTTGCCGCAAGGTCTGGAAGGTGCTGAGCACCCGGTTCGTTCACTTCTGGCGCGCTATTTTTCGCGCGGAAATTTTCAGGCAAGTCTGACAGTCGAACGTGCAGAAGCCCAGGCGGGTTTCACCATCAATCAAGCAATGCTCGATGAAGTTCTGAAACTAGGTGCGGAGCTGCAGGCCCGACACGGTCTTCAGCCAGCAAGCGTTGACGGCATTCTCTCGCTGCGTGGCATTATCGATCAGGCGCAAGTCAGCGAAGACGACAATTCACGCGCAGGGCTTGAGACAGCGGTAGTTGCGGCTTTTGAAGGCGCCTTGAAATCCATTGCCGAAGCACGCACTCACGAAGGTCAATCACTTTTCACGATCATTTCCGGCCATGTCGATACGATTGAGCGTTTGACACTTGAAGCGCGGAACGATCCGTCGCGTAGTGTCGAAGCTATCCGCACAAAGCTGGCCGGGCAGGTCGCTCTACTCATGGAAACCGGACGCGATCTTGATGAAACGCGGCTTTATCAGGAAGCGGCCTTCCTTGCGACCAAGGCGGACATTCAGGAAGAGCTGGACCGGCTGGAAACCCATGTCGCTTCGGCCCGCAAGCTGCTTTCCGATGGCGGTCCGGTAGGGCGTAAGCTTGACTTTCTTTCACAGGAATTTAATCGCGAAGCCAATACGCTGTGTTCGAAGTCGAATGCAGCGTCGATCACCGCAATCGGCCTTGAGCTGAAAGCAGTCGTCGATCAGTTTCGCGAACAGGTACAGAATCTGGAGTAACGGAAAATGGCCATCTCTTCGGTCGAACATGGCATTGCACGCAGAGGCTTGATGGTGGTGATTTCGTCACCGTCGGGTGCCGGAAAATCCACAATCGCGCGACAGCTGCTCGGCGATCCGGATATGAAGCTCTCGCTATCGATCTCCGTTACCACGCGTGAGCGCCGCCCAAGCGAAATCGATGGCGTGCATTACCACTTCATCACCAAGCGTGAATTTGAGCGGCTGCGTGACAATGACGAGCTGATCGAATGGGCGGAAGTGCATGGCAACTTCTACGGCACGTTGCGTCAGACCGCTGAGGAAGCGCTGGCAGACGGTCAGGACATGCTGTTCGACATTGATTGGCAGGGTGCTGAACAGCTCCAAGCCAAGATGCCTGCCGATGTGGTGTCGATCTTCATTCTGCCGCCTACCATGCGTGAGCTGCAGAACCGCCTCAACCGCCGTGCGGAAGACACGGCTGATGTGATCGAAACCCGCTTGCAGAATGCGCGGTTTGAAATCCAGAAATGGGTAAAATACGACTATATCGTCATCAATGAAGACCTTCAGCGCTCCTATGCGGGCATCAAAGGCATCATCGTTGCCGAGCGTTTGCGCCGTGATCGGCGTCCGGGACTTTTCGAATTTGTCGAAGGTCTTCTGGAGGAAAATCCGGGAATCTAAACAGCCATCAAAGCGCGGGGAGGGCGTGACGTGAGACCAGTTGTTGTCGTCACTGGAGGCAGCAGAGGTATTGGTGCTGCGACTGCAACGCTCTTCGCGCGCGAAGGCTATAATGTCTGCATCAGCTATGTAAGCGATGTTGATGCCGCTCTTGGCACTGTAAAAGCCTGCGAAGGCTTCGGTGCCAAGGCAATAGCTGTGCGAAGCGACGTTGCAAACCGGCAAAACGTGATCGATCTTTTCGCAACCTGTGATCGGGAGCTGGGCACGCCCAGCTGTCTCGTCAACAATGCGGGCATCATTGGGCAAAACACCCGCATCCAGGGGCTTGAGGAAGAAGCACTCGAACAAACATTCAGGACGAATGTCTTCGGGTTACTCTATTGCACACAGGAAGCCGCACGCCGCATGTCGACTGCCAACGGTGGCTCTGGCGGCACAATCATCAATATTTCATCAGTGGCGGCCGTTTTGGGAAGCCCGGGCGAATATGTCCATTATGCTGCCTCAAAAGGTGCGGTTGAAACCATTTCGATCGGCGCTGGCAAAGAGCTGGCACCGGAAGGTATTCGGGTAAATGCCATTCGTGTCGGCACGACCAATACCTCTATTCATTCAATGAGCGGCAACCCGGACAGACCAGCAAAAATCGCAGCCATGACACCGATGGGACGTATTGCCGAGCCGGAAGACATTGCACAAACTGCGCTCTGGCTCGCTTCCGATAAATCAGGATTTGTAACCGGAACCGTCATTACAGTTGCGGGTGGTCTAAGCGCTTAATTTAGTTGATAATATTATATCACGCCGTCGGTTTGATTTCCGATTGCGACGATAATGATTGGGCATTCGAAATGAACTGCCGAAAAATTTTAGAAAGTTGTGATTGCCGTGTCTTTTGTAAGTCCGCCCACCAAGCACTGGTCTGTTGTTGAGCTATTGCATGAAACGGTCAAGAACCCGAATATTCATGTACGAGGAAAACACAGCTATTACAGCAATGCCTGGACAGGCTCATTTGAAGATAGCGTTGTTCGGTACTTGTATGGTGATGAATACAGCCTCAAGGCTTGGGAATCTCAATGGCCTGTGGATCAGCTCCACATAGGTGATTACGTTTGTATAGGCGCGGAAGCAGTCATCCTGATGGGTGGCAACCATACGCATCGTACGGACTGGTTCAGTCTCTATCCATTTCCGGATGTCATTCTCGATGCCTATAAGGGAAAGGGCGACACCGTTATTGCGGATGGTGCCTGGATTGGAATGCGTGCCATGTTGATGCCGGGCATCACTGTCGGAGAAGGGGCAATCATCGCCTCTGGTGCTATCGTGACGAAGGATGTTGCACCTTACACGATTGTCGCCGGTAATCCTGCTACGGTGGTTCGCTCGCGGTTTCCAGCACCGGTCGTTGAAACCCTGTTGGGTCTGGGAATATACAACTGGGATCAGAAAAAGTTCGATGCAATGAAAGCCTATCTCTGCGCAAGCGAGATTGAAGTGCTTGTCAGCGCTTCGGCAAAATACGATGCCTCGGTCAAAATAACGGAATGAGCTTTGCGCTCATTCCAGCCTGATCATAATGCGATCCGTATCAGCAACCAATTGCCGAAATGCTTCCAGAAAAGGCTTGCCGCCAAGCGTTTTTAGCTCATGCAGGGCTTCCACATTCCTGAATACGAGTTCGCATTCGCCTGGCCAGCCGGGGCCACCCCATTGCACACCATCCCAGAATGAATCGAGCGTATAGCCAAAGGATTTTGGATCAAGCGCGGGCACGGTGTCGAGATAGCGCTGCCAGAGCTCGTTGGGTGACTTTATGCCGGTGCAGTCGATTTCATAGACCGGCAGCATCAGTCGACCAGTATGAGGATCGCGTCCACTACGGCCAGTGTGAAGAGCAGCGCGATCATGGTTGCAGCTGCAATCACCATCATGCGCTTTTGTCGGGAGCGCTTTTCAGGCTGCTTCCCACTCCAGTCATATGGCGTCTCAGGCATTATCTCCTCCGGCATGATTTATTTCTTCAACCAGTCTCCATGGGTCCTGATCTTTATAAGCGTGCACATGACTGCGCCCATCTGCAAGATAAACAATTCCCTGAGCGCCATAAAATTTACCGTCGGGATATCGCATGACGATTATCACTTCATATCCGCGTGCATCTTTGTAAACGCCACCTGTCCGGATTTTGAGTGTCATGCGCGGTCCTCTCGGGTCGCTTTCAGCAATAAGGGCTGTGGAGAAAATGTTATAGCTGCTGGAGTGCGATACGATTGCCTTCACTATCCATAATTTCAGCTACAAAGCTATTTTCGCCGAAAGCTGTCTTTGGAAACAGTACTTCGCTGCCGAATTTCGCGGCCTTTGCAATTACCTTATCGATGTCAGCAACGCTGAGATAGACAATCGCACCATTGATAGTTGGCACATAGACGTCGCCTTCTGCCAGCGCGCCACTAGCACCATCCTTACCTTCTTCGAAAGGAAAGTAAGCCATGCGATTGCCGTGGATTTTTGCCACCTCGCCAAATGCGATGTCGAAGACTTCAGAATAAAACGCGACGGCACGTTCAAGCTTTGTAACCGGAATTTCGATGTGGGCGATGATATTCATCAAGAAGCTCCGAAAGAAGAAATGGCTGTTTCGCTGGCTTTCCTGATCGAATTGAGGATGCGGCTGCGGATTATGCCGCTGACTGGACGGATCAGATACCAATAGGGCGTGAAGCGAAGATGACTTTTACGATCAGGGCAAAAGACACGCGTTTCGGTGACTAGGCGCGTTTTGCCGCCCTGTTCGGTCACTGTGAATGTCAGTGCAAGCTTTGCAACGCCCGGTGTGCAGAAAGCGAGATAGTCTTCCGCGCTATCCATTTTTACGAGGCCGAAATCAGTCTTCCAGAATTGCCCTACCAGCCCATAAACCAGTGCTTCACTGGGCCTATGCTCAAGCAGCGTAAACTCATGCAAGCCGAAAGGCGGCGCAACACTATTTTCGCGCCCACGCAGTCGCGCAAGTGCCCGCATGGGCACTTCACGCAATGCAATCATGCTGCGGAAGAACATGTCCGTTTCTGGCCTGTAGCTCATTGCCGCCTGAAACACTGCCTCAGGCGAGGCATTAACATCGCAGCCATGGACTTCGCTGAAACCATAGTCAGGCAGATACTTATCGATCACTTGCATGAGCAGGGATTATACCGCTGTACCGCCGACAGTCACCTGATCCATGCGCAGATGCGGCTGGCCAACGCCGACCGGAACCCACTGTCCGCCCTTACCACAATTGCCCGACCCGGTATCGAGTTTCATATCATTGCCGATCATCGAAATGCGCTGCATGGCATCCGGGCCATTGCCGATCAGCATCGCGCCCTTGATCGGCGCACCGATCTTGCCGTCTTCAATCATGTAAGCTTCCGTGCAGCCGAACACGAATTTGCCAGACGTGATATCAACCTGACCGCCACCAAAGGAAACGGCATAAATGCCCTTCTTCATGGAGGCGATTATCTCTTCCGGCGTTTTGTCACCAGAAAGCATATAGGTGTTGGTCATGCGTGGCATGGGCGCGTGCGCATAAGATTCGCGGCGACCATTGCCAGTCGCTTCCATACCCATAAGGCGCGCATTCTGCCGGTCCTGCATGTAATTCACCAGCTTGCCATCTTCGATCAGCACCGTGCGATTGGTCGGCGTGCCTTCATCATCGATGGTGAGTGAGCCGCGACGCTCGGAGATCGTACCGTCATCGACAACAGTTACACCTTTCGATGCTACCTGCTGTCCCAGAAGACCGGCAAAGGCGGAAGTCTTCTTACGGTTGAAGTCGCCTTCAAGGCCGTGACCAACAGCTTCATGCAGCATCACACCCGGCCAGCCATTGCCCAGCACAATGTCATAGGTGCCAGCCGGGGCGGGGATCGCTTCGAGATTAATCAGAGCCTGACGCAATGCTTCATCGGCAACGCTCTGCCAGCTTTCCGTAGTGATGAAGTCGCCAAAACCTTTGCGTCCACCAAGTGTGTGCGAACCGGATTCCTGACGGTCGCCATTGCCTGCTACCACCGAAACGCTCAAACGCACCATCGGGCGAATATCGCGCACAAAATGCCCATCAGCACGGAGAATTTCCACTTGCTGCCATGATCCGGCAATTGACACAGAAACCTGCCGAACCTTGGGGTCTTTCGCGCGCAGATATGCATCGATCTTTTGCAGAAGCTGCACCTTCGCATCGAATGTCGGCGAGCCGATCGGGTTCTCGTCGGTATAGAGATGTCGATTGGTTCCTGCGGGTGCTGCTGCATATGTGCCGCTATGACCTGTCAGTGTGGCAGAGACCGCATCGGACGCGCGTTTGAGAGCAGCAACTGAGAGATCGCCCGCATGGGCATAGCCAATAGCTTCGCCCGCGACTGCCCGCAGGCCAAATCCCTGATCCTGATTGAACGAGCCGGTCTTCAGACGTCCGTTGTCGAAAACGAGTGCTTCCGCCTCGCGATATTCCATAAAGAGTTCGCCGTCGTCGCTGCCTTTCAGGCTTTGCGAGACAAGGCGCTCAATATCGTCACGAGTTACGTCGAAGCTATCGATCAGGCTCTTCATAAAAATAATCCTGCGGCATGTGTTTGCCACAGGATGTAAGCGCTAAATCGGTTGAGAACAACCTTGAGATTACGGCAAGGCGTCGAAGCCTTCACCAAATCCCTTCAAATCTACGGGAATTCCAACGCCTTCTTCCGGTGTCTGGAAGACGATGAAGGTTGCAGACTTGCCATTGCGGAATGTGTTGAGCAGCTCGTCTTCAAGGATGACCTCTGCATAACAGCCGTCTTCAAAGCAGCGCACGAAATAGGCGCGGCCGATATCCTTGCCATCAACATTCAAGCCGAGGCCGTTTGGCAGCAATACGCCGAGCGGGGCCAGAACGCGCAGGATACGAGCCTTGTTATCAGCAGTTTTGAGAACGACGACCGAAAGGCCGAGTTCGGGACGCTTGGCTGCAACCACGTTCTGAATGAGCGCGCACTGCTCGGTTTTGGCACCGGCTGGCGTATCACACAGAATCGCCCATGGGCCATGCTGTGATTTGAGCGTGCCACTCTGCTGCGGCGTCGCGGAAGATTGCGGCTGCGCAGGTGTTTGTGCCGTTGGTGCTGGAAGTTGCGCAGGCGTTTCCTGCGCGACTGACGGCATTGTAGCAGCCGCGAAGACCAGAGCTACACTCGTTGCGAGGGTAGCAAAGCGTTGGAAAATCGAGCGGCGGGCGGATGTGCGGAAAATCATGAAATCTCCAGATCGAATCACCGGGACGTTACCCTCCGAAACAGGCGGTGAAAAGCTATTGTCGCTTCCGAGCCATCATCGCAAAGGTGATACCGGCATTGCATCTGAGATGCGTCCCCGGCAGTTGCATCCATTATCACGCGGCACGTTAGAGGAAACCTCTTGCTAAATCATGGCTTCATTATGGGTTTATCAGGTTTTTCCCAAGTTTTCGAAGGGTTATGACGCTTTATTGAATGATCGGCATGCGGGCCTCTGACGCAGGCTTGCGCGCAAAAATGCCGCACAGGAACATATTCGCCTTCCTTGCGGTGTGCGTTAAGGTGTGGTTTGAACGCTGACGGGGGATACGGCCGTCTAAACGTCCGGCGTCCAGCCTGAAAGGGCGAAAAGGGAGAGAGTTCTGGTGGATAAATTTGTTGCCACAACGAGGGGTGCCGTCGTTGGTGCTTTCGCATTGCTGTGGACGAGCGGTGCCGCTTTGGCGGATCAGCCGCGTCCATGGGAGATAAGATTTCAAGAAGCTGCGACCGGTATTGCCGAGCAGATTCATTGGTTTGAGCGTTATACGCTCTGGTTCATCATTCCAATCACATTGCTGGTTCTGGCGCTGATCGTCTGGTGTGTGATCAGGTTCCGCGCAAGCGCAAACCCGGAGCCATCCAAGACAAGTCATAATACGGCTATTGAGGTTATCTGGACCGTGGGTCCGGTCATTATTCTGCTTTTCCTTGCGGTGCCGTCGTTCCAGCTTCTGACTGCTCAATATTCGCCTCAGGATCCAACGCTGACGGTCAAAGCAACCGGTTATCAGTGGTACTGGGGCTATGAATATCAGACTGAAACTCCGGTAAGCTTTGATTCGCTTATCCTGAAGGATGCTGATCGCGCTGCTGCAGGCAAAGAAGATCATGCTCGTTATCCGCGCCTTCTGGCAGTCGATAACGAAGTGGTCGTGCCGATTGGCGAAACGGTCCGTCTTCTGGTAACAGCTGCCGATGTGATCCATTCATGGACCATTCCGGCCTTTGGTGTGAAAATGGACGCCGTACCGGGCCGTATCAACGAAGCCTGGTTCAAAGCCGACAAGGAAGGCCTCTATTATGGCCAGTGTTCCGAGCTTTGCGGCAAGGACCATGCCTTCATGCCAATCGCCGTTCGTGTCGTCTCAAAAGAGCAGTACAACACATGGCTGACGGCAGCCGCCTCGGATGTTCCGGGTGCAAACAAGGCGCTTCAGGCTGAGCTTGAAGGCGATGCAAACGATAAAGTGGCTGCGGCGGGTCTTTAAAGACTTCGATACGCAAGACTGTTGAAAAACGGGAGCGAATTCCATGGCTGGCACAGCAGCTCACGAGCATGGAGCCCATGACGACCACAAGCCTAAAGGCTGGGTGCGCTGGGTTTACTCGACCAATCATAAAGACATCGGTACTCTGTACCTGATCTTCGCAATCATTTCCGGCATCATCGGCGGCGCATTGTCTATTGCAATGCGTGCCGAGCTTCAGGAGCCGGGCATCCAGATTTTCCATGGTCTGGCACAGATGGTTTATGGTGTTGAGGGCGACGCAGCTCTTGATGCTGGTAAGCATATGTTCAACGTGTTCACTTCTGCGCACGCTCTGGTCATGATCTTCTTCATGGTTATGCCTGCGCTGATCGGTGGTTTCGCCAACTGGATGATCCCGCTGATGATCGGTGCGCCTGATATGGCGTTCCCGCGTATGAACAATATTTCGTTCTGGCTTCTTCCGCCGGCGCTCACACTGCTGCTGATCTCGCTGTTCATGCCTTCGGCACCCGGCGGCTGGGGTCCTGGCGGTGGTTGGACGCTGTATCCGCCGCTTTCGACGAGCGGTCAGCCTGGCCCGGCAATCGATTTCGCGATTCTCGCGCTCCATATTTCCGGTGCGTCGTCGATCCTTGGTGCGATCAACTTCATCACGACGATCCTGAACATGCGTGCTCCGGGCATGACGCTGCACAAGATGCCGCTGTTCGCCTGGGCAGTGCTGGTAACTGCATTCCTGCTGTTGCTTTCGCTTCCGGTTCTCGCAGGTGGCATCACCATGCTGCTGACTGATCGTAACTTCGGCACGACCTTCTTCACGCCGGATGGCGGTGGTGATCCGATCCTTTACCAGCATCTGTTCTGGTTCTTCGGTCATCCAGAAGTGTACATTCTGATCCTTCCGGGCTTCGGTATCGTCAGCCACATCATTTCGACCTTCTCGCGCAAGCCGGTCTTCGGTTATCTCGGCATGGCTTACGCTATGGTCGCGATTGGTGTTGTCGGCTTCGTCGTCTGGGCTCACCATATGTACACGGTCGGTCTGTCGCTCGACACGCAGCGCTACTTCGTTTTCGCAACGATGGTTATCGCGGTTCCCACGGGCATCAAGATCTTCTCTTGGATCGCGACCATGTGGGGCGGCTCGCTGACCTTCCGCGCGCCGATGCTCTGGGCGATTGGCTTCATCTTCCTGTTCACAGTTGGTGGTGTAACGGGCGTTCAGCTCGCCAATGCCGGTCTCGACCGTGCGCTGCATGACACCTATTACGTTGTGGCTCACTTCCATTACGTTCTGTCGCTGGGTGCTGTGTTTGCGATTTTCGCAGGCTGGTACTACTGGTTCCCGAAGATGAGCGGCTATATGTACGACGAATTCACCGCGAAGCTGCACTTCTGGGTCACCTTCGTCGGCGTCAATCTCGTCTTCTTCCCGCAGCACTTCCTCGGTCTTGCTGGTATGCCACGTCGTTACATCGACTATCCGGATGCCTATGCAGGCTGGAACATGGTATCGTCTTACGGCTCGTACATTTCCGGCTTCGCTGTGCTGATCTTCCTCTACAATGTCTTTGAGGCATTTGCGAAGAAGCGTGAAGCTGGTGCGAACCCATGGGGTGAAGGCGCGACGACGCTGGAATGGCAGCTTTCATCGCCTCCGCCGTTCCACCAGTGGGAACAGCTGCCGCGTATAAAGTAAATGTGCAAGGGGCGAGCCCTGAAAGGGGTTCGCCCTCGCGCAAAACTGTGATATGTGCGGGCGGCATTCAGTTCCGTCCGTCACCGATTGACGTTCAAGACGACGCTTCTGACTAGGAGTGAATGCATCTCCGGGAGGTAAAAGTCGTATTGAATAGCTGATGTGTGCTCTGGGCCGAGCACAGCATTGGCCCGGTGAATTCGAGGTTGTAGAAGTTAATGTCTCTGGTGGAAAAAAACACGGTTTCCGATGACGCATTCGCTCTTTCCGAGGCGACTGCGCGGGATTATCTCGTCCTGCTGAAGCCGCGTGTGATGTCACTTGTGGTGTTCACCGGGCTTGTGGGCTTGGTGCTTGCGCCTGGGCATATGAACCCTGTGCTGGCTGCGATCAGCATTCTCTGCATTGCGGTGGGTGCTGGCGCGTCCGGGGCTCTCAATATGTGGTACGATGCCGATATTGATGCCGTGATGAAGCGCACCCGCAATCGTCCAATTCCAGCAGGTATCATTGCACCGAACCAGGTTCTGGCCTTTGGCCTCACGCTTTCGGTATTTTCTGTCATTACGCTTGGCCTGATGGTCAATTGGCTGGCTGCAGCTCTTCTTGCCTTCACCATCTTCTTCTACGCCGTGATTTACACGATGTGGCTCAAACGCTCGACGCCGCAGAACATCGTTATCGGTGGCGCCGCCGGTGCTTTCCCGCCAATGATCGGCTGGGCTGCTGCAACTGGCGAGATCACATGGGACAGCGTTGTGCTGTTCATGATCATCTTTCTTTGGACGCCACCACATTTCTGGGCTTTGTCGCTGTTTTCGACCAATGACTATGAAGCCGCACGAGTCCCCATGATGCCGAATGTGAGGGGCGAACTTTCGACCCGTCGTCAGGCGATGTTCTATGCCGTAATAATGGCGCCTGTAGGCGTGCTGCCTTACGTGCTTGGTTTTGCTGGCATTACTTATGGCGTGATTTCTACACTGCTCGGTCTGGCATTCGTCTATTATGCATGGCGCATGTGGATGGCCGAAAGCCATGCTCAGATGCTGCTTGCTGCGCGCAAACTGTTCCGTTTTTCGCTGATGTACCTTTCGGGCGTCTTTGCGGTTCTGCTGGTGGAAGCGCTGGCGATCAGGCTGCTGACAGCCTTTGGAGTGATTTGATGGGTAATTCTGTACAGAAGCCAAATAACGAGGAACTGGAACTGGTTGTACCAACTGAGCAGCAGAGAAAAGCTCAGCGCAACCGTTCCTGGGGCCTCGCAATTGCTTTGGCTCTGTTCGTTGTCCTCGTTTATGTGGGCACAATGGCAAAGCTGGGAGCGAATGTTCTGGTTCGTCCACTCTAAGTTTTAGGGTGGACTGATAAGAGTTCTATCTGGGAGGAGAGAATGGCAGATCAGCAGAAAATTGATGAGAAGCAGAAGCGGCTCAATCGTTCAAACCGTACGGTTGCGATTGCGTGTCTGTCCTTCTTTGTCTGCATGATTGGCGCGGCTTATGCTTCAGTGCCGCTCTATCGTATTTTCTGCCAGGTAACGGGTTACGGCGGCACCACGCAGCGCGTTGAGCAATATTCCGATACCATTCTCGACAAGACCATGAAGGTGCGTTTCGACGCCAACACCGCAAATGGTTTGCCTTGGGAATTCAAGCCGGTTGAGCGCGAAGTGACCGTGCGCATCGGCGAAACCACCATGATAAAATATGAAGCGCGTAATCTGTTTGATGAGCCGACCTATGGTCGCGCGAGCTTCAACGTGGCTCCGGGCCGTGCAGGCGCTTATTTCAACAAGGTTGAATGCTTCTGCTTTACCGATACGACTTTGCAGCCGGGTGAAGACATGGAAATGCCGGTTGTTTTCTTCGTTGACCCGGAGATCGTCAATGATCCGGATTTGAAAGACGTACAGACGATTACACTTTCCTACACGTTCTTCCCGATTGACAAGCCGAAGCCTGTTGCAAATGCAAAGGCGGCACCAGCGGCTAATAGCGGAAGCTGAGTTCGAAAATTGTGCGGCACACAATGCCGCAAAGACAAAAGAGCCAAGCGGCTCTATGTTGCGATACTAAGGGATTTGTCTGAGATTCTTAGGGGAGCTTAGACAGGAAGGCACAGAGAGGAGCCTTGGGGAGAGACATGGCTGACGTTCACGAGAAAAATCACGACTATCACATCATCGCGCCCAGCCCATGGCCGTTCCTGAGTTCGGTTGGCGCGTTCGTGCTTGCCGTCGGCGGCATTTCATGGATGCGTTATATCAATAACGGCCAGCTTCCGTTCTTCGGTATCAATCTGGTGACGCCATGGATTTTCTTCATCGGTTTGGCAATCGTTTTGTATTGCATGTATGCCTGGTGGGCAGACACGATCAAGGAAGGCCATGAAGGCCATCATACCCGCGTCGTGGCACTGCATCTGCGCTATGGCATGATCATGTTCATTGCCTCGGAAGTCATGTTCTTTGCTGCATGGTTCTGGGCATTTTTCGATGCAAGCCTGTTCCCGAACGAAGTGCATCAGGTGATGCGCGCAGAATTCACAGGCGGTCAGTGGCCTCCAAAGGGCATCGAAGTTCTGGATCCGCTGCACCTGCCGCTTTACAACACTGTCATTCTGCTCCTTTCGGGTACGACATTGACATGGGCGCACCATGCTCTGCTCCACAAGGATCGCAAGGGCATGATCACAGGTCTTGCGCTGACGGTTGCTTTGGGCGTGCTGTTCTCGTTCGTTCAAGCCTACGAATACATTCATGCACCGTTCGAGTTCAAAGACTCGATCTATGGCGCGACCTTCTTCATGGCAACGGGTTTCCATGGCTTCCACGTCATCGTGGGAACGATCTTCCTGCTGGTGATCCTGTTCCGCGCGATGGGTGGTGATTTCACCCCGGAACGCCATTTTGGCTTTGAAGCAGCCGCTTGGTACTGGCATTTCGTGGATGTCGTCTGGTTGTTCCTGTTCTTCACGATCTACGTGTGGGGCGGTTGGGGCGCACCAATGCACGGCGGCTGATCAGCTGTTTGATAAGATGATGGGGCGGCCTTGGAAACATGGCCGCCTTTTCTTTTCGCAAGTGTTAGGGAACGTGTGATGTCGGACCATAATCTATATCCAGCAGTCGACCCGGTGAAGAGCGGGCTGACAGGGCATTGCCCGCGCTGCGGCGAAGGTAAACTGTTTGATGGCTTCTTAACTGTCGCGCCGCGCTGCAGGGTCTGTGGTCTGGACTATTCGTTTGCCGATTCTGGCGATGGGCCTGCTGCCTTCGTCATTCTCATCATCGGTTTTATCGTGGTTGGCCTCGCATTATGGATGGAGGTCAATTATTCGCCGCCTCTATGGGTGCATTTCATTCTGTGGGTGCCACTGGCGATTATCCTTAGTCTTCTTGCCATGCGCAGCATCAAGGGTATTCTCATCAATCTGCAATTTCGCAACAAGGCGTCACAAGGACGTCTGGATGATGACAATGAATGACCAATCAAAGCGGCAGCGCCTGCCATGGGGATTGCTGATTGCCTCGCTTATCGCGCTGATAATTCTCCTTGGACTGGGTACGTGGCAGGTCGAACGGTTGCAGTGGAAAGAAGCGCTGATTGCGTCCACGCAGGAACGTATTCATGAGCCGCCTTTGCCGCTTGCAGAGATGGAAAAAATCTATCGTGAAAAAGGGTCGGTTGAATATCTGCCGGTGACGGTGTCCGGCACTTTCATGCACCAGGGTGAACGCCATTTTCTGGCGACCTATGATGGCAAGCCGGGTTTCAATGTCTATACGCCGCTGATGCTTGAGGATGGCCGCTTCGTGCTGGTCAATCGCGGCTTCGTCCCTTACGAAAAGAAAGACCCGCAAACCCGCCTTGATGGACAACTGGATGGCCCTGTGACGATTACGGGGCTTGCACGCGATCCGCTCAGCGCAAAGCCGGGCTACTTCCTTCCGGACAATGATGTCGCAAAAAATATCTTCTATTGGAAAGATTGGTCGGCCATGGCTGAAAGCGCGGATATTCCGTCGCTGGATGATGCTGTGCCGTTCTTTATTGATGCCGATAACAAGCCAAACTTTGGCGGTTTGCCTGTTGGCGGCGTGACGATTATTGATTTCCCCAACAACCATTTGCAATATGCGGTTACATGGTATGGCCTCGCTTTGGCGCTGATAGGGGTTGTCGGAAGCTGGCTCTGGCGGTATCGAAAGGCTACAAAGACTTGACAAGGGCCTCGTTAGAGCCCAACTCCGGCCTTATATGCCGATCCTATATGCCCGACCCTATATGATTGTGAGCACTTCAAGCCACGCCGAACCCTGCGAGCACGCTTCATGACCAATACACGACCCCCTCTGGAAATCCGCCTCTGCGGCCCGCGCGGCTTTTGCGCAGGTGTTGATCGGGCAATCCAGATCGTGGTGCTGGCTCTGAAGAAATATGGCGCGCCTGTCTATGTGCGCCATGAGATCGTGCATAATCGCTATGTTGTTGAAGGTCTGCAGTCCCGCGGTGCGATTTTTGTCGAAGAACTTGATGAAATTCCGGCTGAACATCGTGATCAGCCGGTGGTATTCTCCGCCCATGGCGTACCGAAATCAGTGCCAGCGGATGCGGAATCCAAGAACCTCTTCTATCTTGATGCAACTTGCCCACTGGTTTCCAAGGTGCATAAGCAGGCAATGCGTCATCAGCGCCTTGGCCGTCACGTCATCCTGATCGGTCATTCCGGCCATCCGGAAGTCATCGGCACTATGGGGCAGCTGCCCGAAGGCGCTGTGACGCTCATCGAAACGGTTGAGGATGCGCGGGCGATTGAATTCGCTGATCCAGATAATCTCGGATTCGTAACCCAGACGACACTGTCGGTAGACGACACAGCTGGTATCATCGTTGAGTTGCAGCAGCGTTTCCCGAACCTGACAGCACCTGCCGCCGAATCGATCTGCTATGCTACCACGAACCGTCAGGATGCGGTGCGCGCAGCGGCTCCTGGATGCGATCTGTTTCTTATCGTGGGTGCTCCGAACTCTTCCAATTCCAAGCGTCTTGTCGAAGTTGCTGAAAAGGCGGGCGCGGGCATGTCGATGCTTGTGCAGCGCGCAAGCGATATCGAATGGGATAAGGTCGGAGATATTTCGGTCGTCGGGCTTTCGGCTGGTGCATCAGCGCCTGAGATCATCGTCGATGAGATCATCGATGCTTTCAAAGCCCGTTTTGATGTGAAGATCGAACTGGCAGAAACGACAGTTGAAACCGAAAACTTCCTTGTGAATCGTGAGATACGCGATGTGGAACTGACGGTGCGCGATATGGCATTCGTCAACGGCGAAAACCGGGTCGTCGGTATTCCTAAATTAGAGCGCATCCCGAAAACTGGCTAACGGCTTTCGGATAAGACGCGTGTGGTGAATATGGGGAAATAAGCGGCATGGCCGTCTATACAGATATCAACGAAATCGAACTTGGCGCTTTTCTCGAGCAATACGACATCGGTGCTCTGACTTCCTATAAGGGCATTGCGGAAGGTGTCGAGAACACCAATTATCTGCTCCACACCACGACAGGCTCTTTCATTCTCACGCTTTATGAGAAGCGCGTGAACCGCGATGATTTGCCGTTTTTCCTTAATCTGATGCTGCATCTTTCCAAGCGTGGTTTGGAATGCCCGCAGCCGGTTGTGCGTCGTGATGGCGCAACGATTGGTGAGCTTGCAGGGCGTCCGGCGGCAATCGTGACCTTCCTTGAAGGCATGTGGATGCGTAAGCCAACCGTCGCTCATTGCGAAGAAGTTGGTCGTGGATTGGCAGAAATGCATCTGGCGGGTGAGGACTTCGACATGCGCCGCCGCAACGGTCTGACATTGCCCGATTGGCGTCCGTTGTGGGACTTGTCCAAGGCGCGCGCTGATGCTGTTGAGCAGGGGCTGGTTTCAGAGGCAGAAAGCGATCTTGATTACCTTGAAAAGAACTGGCCAACGGGATTGCCTGAAGGCGTCATCCACGCTGACCTCTTTCCTGATAACGTGTTTTTCCTTGGTGATCGCCTGTCGGGCTTTATCGATTTCTATTTTGCGTGCACGGATATTCTCGCCTATGACGTGGCGGTCTGCCTGAACGCATGGTGCTTTGAGAAAGATTTCTCCTTTAATCTAACCAAGGGCGCGGCCTTCCTGCGGGGTTATAATTCAGTGCGACCGCTTTCGACCGCTGAAATTGAGGCTCTGCCAGTATTGGCCCGCGGTGCTGCTGTTCGCTTCATGCTGACCCGTCTTTATGACTGGCTTAATGTGCCGGATGGCAGCTTTGTCATGAAGAAAGACCCGATGGAATATGTGCGCCGTATGCGCTTCCACCGACAGGTTACATCTGCAACGGAATATGGTCTTGAACTGAGCGGAGCTGACGCGTGAAGCAGATTGAAGCTTTCACGGATGGTGCATGCTCTGGCAATCCCGGTCCCGGTGGTTGGGGGGCTATCGTGCGCTGGAACGGTCATGTGAAAGAGTTGAAGGGCGGCGAAGCCGACACCACCAACAATCGCATGGAGCTGATGGCCGCGATTTCAGCGCTTAATGCGCTCAAAGAGCCATGCGAAGTCGATCTCTATACCGACAGCGTTTATGTGCGTGATGGTATTTCCGGCTGGATTGAGGGCTGGAAGCGCAATGGCTGGAAAACTGCAGCCAAGAAGCCGGTCAAGAATGCAGAGTTGTGGCAGGCACTGGATGAGGCGCGCAAGCCGCATAAGGTGACGTGGCACTGGGTTAAAGGCCATGCTGGCCATCCGGAAAATGAACGCGCTGATGAACTTGCCCGCGCCGGTATGGAGCCATTCAAGTATAACGGTCACAAATCGCTTCAAGTTAAGTAATCAAAGCATTTCGAATAAAAGTGCGATGCATCGGATAATGCGAGAGAACAAAGCGATAGAGCGGTTTCAATGATTCAGCATTAGTTGGGATCGCTCTAGCTTCTGATATTTGGACAAGAAAAAGCCGCGCTGGGTTTCAGCGCGGCTTTTTTGGTTTTAAGCAGATTACTTGCCCTGCTGTACTTCTGTCGGGTCTTTGAGACGACCTGTCAGGGAGAACGCCAGCAGCGAAGATACCAGCATGACAGCGCCGACAATGAACATTGGCATTTCGTAAAGACCAGTCCAGTCTTTAACGAGGCCTGTGATGTATGGTGCTGCGAAGCCCGCAATATTGCCGATCGTATTGATCAGCGCGATGCCTGCTGCCGCTGCCGTGCCGCTTAGGAAGCGGGACGGAATGGCCCAGAAGTTAGGCAGGGCGGAGAAAATCGCGCAAGCCGTAACTGTGATCATCAGGATCGTGGTTGCAGGCGTTGGCATGAAAAGTGCTGCCGGAATGGCAATGGCACCAACAAGTGCTGGAATACCAATGTGCCATGGGCGCACACCGCGCTTTGCAGCATCGCGGCTCCAGAAATAGAGAGCGATAGCGGCTGGCAGATATGGAATTGCGGTGATCAGACCCTTATCGAACACGTCGAACTTGGTGTTGAACTGCTGTTCGAAGCCGCCAATGATCGTTGGCAGGAAGAAAGCCAGTGCATAGAGGCCGTAGATCAGGCCGAAATAGACGATCGAGAGGAGCCAGACGCGCTTGTCTGCGAGAGCAAGGCCGGTCTTGTGGCTGCCGTGCGCCTTTTCCTTGATCTTCTCTTCCTGAGCGAGCGCGCCGTTCAGCCAGTCGCGTTCTTCCTTGTTCAGCCACTTGGCGTCATTCGGCGTGTCAGGCAGGTAGAAGAAGGTGATGATGCCGACAACGATTGCAGGGACTGCAACGCCGAAGAACATGATGCGCCAGCCTTCGAGGCCAAAAGCGCCATGCATTGCGATCAGCTCTGCAGCAAGTGGCGCGCCGATCACAGTGGTCAGCGGCTGTGCGAGATAGAACAGCGCCAGGATCTTGTTGCGGTGACGCGAAGGCACCCAGGTCGACAGGAACAGAATTGCACCTGGGAAGAAGCCAGCTTCAGCAACACCTAGCAAGAAGCGCAGGATGTAAAGCTCGGTTGCGCTGGAAACCCAAGTGAACAGAAGGGCGACGATGCCCCATGTCACCATGATACGGGCAAGCCATTTGCGTGCGCCAAATTTGTGCAACGCGAGATTGCTAGGCACTTCAAGAATGATATAGCCGACAAAGAAGATACCGGCGGCAAAACCGAACTGAGCTGCTGTCAGCGCAAGGTCGGCAGTCATCCCGTTCGGGCCAGCAAAGGAAATTGCGGTGCGATCCAGGAAGTTGATGAAGAACATCAGCGCGATGAAGGGAACCAGCCGGATCGAAATTTTCGATATGGCTGACTTTTCAGCGGGCGTCATTTCGTGAGATTTTTGCTGCATTGCAGTTCCTCCCTGCTTGCATAGTAACAAGAGCGAAGGGAACTGCCTGAATGCATATCATACGATAGAATGGATTCCAGCGGTGCTTTCGCCCCTAAATACGCGAGATAGCTAAAGAATGCGACATGCCGCCGCAAGCGATTTATTGTCTGTGATTTGTGATATAATCTCACAGGTATGCTCAGATACGAACGGGGGTTTCCATGCGTCCATTGCCTTCTTTGAACGCGCTAAAGGCTTTTGAAGCCGTCGCACGCCATCGCTCGATGACGAGGGCGGCAGAGGAATTATGCGTGACGCATGGGGCAGTTAGCCGTCAGATACGATCTCTGGAGGATTCCCTTGGCGTGCTTCTGCTTACACGCAATGCGCGACTGAGCGATCCCACGCCCGAAGGTGGGCGACTGGCTGAGGGATTGGCCAGCGCATTTTCAATTATTGAAGGCAGTATAGAGCGTGTGAAGCCGGGACCACTGACCTTGTCGTGTTCATCCTCAATCATGATGGAGTGGATCATCCCGCGCATTGGCCGATTCCATGATCGCTATCCGGGCATCGAACTGCAGTTCAACATGAATTATGACCGCATCGATTTCATGCGCGACAAGATCGGCATAGCCATCCGCTCAAGCATTATCGAACCGCCAGCAGATGCGGTCATTCGTGATATGGGTCGTGAAGCGATCGGACTTGTCTGTGCGCCGTCCTATCTTGCACAATGCCCGTTGATAACGCCTGCCGACTTGAACCAAGCAGCTGTACTTGCCACGCAAACGCGTCTTGAAGCATTTGCTGACTGGCAAAAAGCGGCACATGTGGATTTTCCGGCGCCAGAGCCAAAATCCACATTCCATCATTTCTATCTGCTGATTCAGGCGGTGCTGTGCGGGCTGGGCGTGGCAGTCGTACCGCATATGCTGGTTGCTGAGCATATTGCATCGGGACGTCTGGTAGCGCCTTTTGGCTTCCGTCCGGGGCCACGTCGAATGTTGCTCTGGATTGCGCCGCACAGGGCAGGGCAACCAGATACGCTTGCACTTGAAAAATGGCTCACGCGTGAAATGCGCGCCCTGCCGGAAAAGCAGGGCGCATAAAGATTTGGATTACAGCTGCTCGATGAGGGTCGCAGCACTTGAAGTTGCGGCCTGACCAGCCTGTTCTTCGATGTTGAGGGTCTTGAGCACGCCGTCTTCAACAATTGCCGAATAGCGCTTCGAGCGGATGCCAAGGCCACCAGCGGTCGCATCCAGTTCCAGACCGAGAGCTTTGGTGAACAGGGCCGAACCGTCAGCGAGATAGAGAATCTTGCCTTCGCCGCCTGTGCTCTGTGCCCATGCGCCCATAACGAAAGCGTCATTCACGGCAACGACTGCGATCTGATCAACGCCTTTTGCAAGGATGGTGTCGCGGTTTTCGAGATAGCCAGGCAGGTGGTTAAGGCTGCAGGTCGGCGTGAAAGCGCCGGGAACCGCAAACAGAACAACCTTCTTGCCAGCGAAGACTTCGTCGGTCGTCACTTCTTTGACGCCGTCTGCGGTCTTTACCTTGAAGGTTGCTGCGGGCAGCTTGTCACCAACTTTGATCGTCATCGTTTTTCTCCTGAAGGTGAGCTTTTGCCGTTATGGCCCACCTTTATGATGGCTGAATTTCGAGTGCCCATGCTTGAAACGTGGCAAAGGCATTTAAGCTGATAATAGCCCATTCCACAATTTCAAATTACTGATCTTGCACGTTAATCCAGCCGAACTTGTCCGGAAACTGCTTTACCATTCTGAACCAGCGTATAGTCGATCAGTGCGCCGTCTGCGGCTTTACCATGTAGCGTTGCTGCGAAGCGCGACTGGTCGCTAGCGCTCTGGCGCTTTGCTTCGGAAAGGCTAAGCTGATCGCTTCCGACAAACAGTTCAGCAGGTGCTTGTGCATCGGGAAGTGCGATCTCGAAAACCGCTTTGCTATCCTCCCGCTTGGCGGTTTTTATGCCGAATTCAGCCGATGCGGGAGTTGGCAGCCGATCAAAGGCTGTTTCGATGATCGTACGCGCGGCAATGGCTTGAGGCGATTGTGCAGAGGTTTCATTCAATGGAAAGTCAAACTGAGCCTGAACGGGAATGCAGATTTTCTCACAGACACCAAGGAAAACGTGTCCTTTCAGGCGTTGCTCGCCGGGCTTTACGTGGAAGGTCAATGGCAACGACACCGAATGCTTGTAACCGATACCGCCTTCACCCCCAGCGTCAAAATGCACGGGGGCAGGGAAGTCGATCCGCGCAAAAGTGTCACCTTCAATGCTAAGCTGCGGCGGTACGCCTGCATCACCCGGATTGCGCCAATAGGTTTTCCAGCCCGGGTTAAGATCGATCTGCAACGCGCCGCGCACTTCGCCGTCTGGCTTTGCACCTTCGATAATAACGCGCACTTTGCCGCCCGGCGTTTCCGACCAGTCAGATGTAGCGGCTTGCGCAGAAAATGCTGCGCTCATGAGCAAAGGGAGGACAAGAAACTTCAAAGATCTCATGCGGCGAGATTGGTAGAAAATCATGTTTCTATCAAGGCTGATTTTATGCCTGCAAATTGTAGTTCAGTGTTTCAGCAACAATTGCAGCGCGACACTAGAAAAGATCAGAAAGCCGAGACCAAGATGAAACAGAAACGCGATATTGGATATGATGCGCAGCCTGTCATAATCCGCGAAATTTGAAGCGATTTCATCGGGCGGTGTAGGGTTGTGCCAGAGATATAGTGCGAAACGATAGTTACCGCGTGGCATGGTGAAAAGATAATAGAGATCAGACACATCTCCGATCGCCTTCGTCATTGACGGGCTTTGTCTGATGTAATCGATAAGCGGAGAAAGTCTGACCTGCGCATATATAGAGTAAGCCAGGAAAAATACTGCTGAAACTACAACTATATACATCAACATGCTGGTGATTCTTCTCAATCATTAATTGCATTTCTTCGCGGAGAGGTTGCTTCATTAAGCAACCGGAAATCAAGCCCGTTCGAAACAATAAGGAACTTTGCACGATTTTCATTGTCATTTGGCGCAGTCTTGCTACCTTGATAGCTATGACCATTCTCAGGAAGCCAAACCAGGAGCAGGGTTTCTTGAACGGGCAATTCCTGCTCGCCATGCCCGGAATGAACGACGAGCGCTTCGCCCGCGCTGTGGTCTATATCTGTGCGCATTCTGAAGAAGGCGCGATGGGTTTCATTATCAATCAGCTTCAGCCGGTGGGTTTCCCCGATCTGCTTCGTCAGATTGGTGTTATCGACGATGAGGATCTTATCGTTCTTCCCTCGCGTGCGCAGAACATGATCGTGCGCAATGGCGGGCCTGTGGATCGCACGCGCGGCTTTGTGCTCCACACCGATGATTACATGGTGGATTCCACCATGCCTGTTTCAGAAGATGTGTGCCTGACAGCAACGGTCGATATCCTACGCGCTATCTATGGCGGGGGCGGCCCTGCTCAGGCTCTTATGACGCTCGGATATTCGGGCTGGTCTCCTGGGCAACTTGATATGGAATTTGCCGAGAACGGCTGGCTCGCATGTCCTGCCCCCATGGACATGCTGTTCGACAGCGACATTGCCGGAAAGTACGACCGGCTGATGGCTCGTATGGGCATTGATGTGACCCGGCTCGTTTCCGAAGCAGGTCATGCGTGATCTAAGTCTAAGGGAATAGTTGACTTAGGCAATAAAGGTGTATGCTTCCGTTATCTGAAACAACCGCTAGGTGCCTATTCCCTAAAATCACGCTGCAGCAGAATCCTGCTGCTCTCGGATCAGGCGTGTCGCTTCATCGCGGCTCGACGGTTCGCCGAACATGAAGCTCTGCACATATTCACAACCCATCTGGCGCAGTTGAAGCGCGTCGCTTTCGCTATCGACGCCTTCTGTCACGACAGCGAGACCGAGGTCATGGGCCATGCTGACGATAGAGCGCAGAAGTGTGGTTTTCTGCGGTTGGTCGCCTTTAACGAATGAGCGGTCGATCTTGATTATATCGAACGGGAAGCGGGTAAGATAAGCGAGCGACGAATAGCCAGTGCCGAAATCGTCAAGCGATAGGCCAACACCCATGGTTTTCAAGCGTGCCAGCACATGGGCCGATTGCTCGGGATTTTCCATCAGAACGGATTCTGTCAATTCGAGTTTGAGGCTACCGGGATTGAGGTGAATGCGCGAGAGAACCGAGCGCACATCATTGATGAGGTCTTGTCGTATCAATTGCGTGCTCGAAAGATTGACTGACACAAACAGGTCGAGCTTGGAAAACTGTTCTTGCCAAGCGAACAGATCTTCTGCCGCACGCTGAATAGCAAACAGACCAAGCTGCACAATCAGACCAGAGCTCTCTGCAATCGGAATGAATTCCGATGGTGGGATCGCACCACGGCGCGGATGCTCCCAACGCATCAGAGCTTCAAAGCCTGCAATTGTTCCTTCGTCCAATCGGACAATTGGCTGATAAACGAGACTGATTTCATCGCGCTCAAGCGCACGGCGCAAATCAGATTCGAGCTGCAATTTATCGCTGCCAATGGCGCGGAATGCTGGGCGGAATGGTTCGATGCGGTCGCCGCCGAAGCGCTTGGCCTGATGCATCGCAAGCTCTGCATCCTTGACAAAATCTTCAGCTGTTGATGCAGTCTTCGTCCAGGTGATGAGGCCGACCGATGCTGTCAGCACGATTTCGCGTTTTGCATAGGCGATAGGCGCGCGGACTGCCTGACGGAGGGCTTCAGCAAAGGAAGCAATACGCCCCGGGTCGCTTTCAGAGGCAAGGAGGAGCCCAAACTGATCAGAAGACAGGCGCGAAAGCGTATCCTGTGGCTTCATCAGGCGCGACAAGCGGCGAGAAATGGTGAGCAGGATTGTATCGCCTGCTGACATGCCGAGACTGTCATTGACCTGCTTGAAACGGTCAATGTCGATAATAAACACGGTCGGATGCAATCTGCTCTCGCCACGCGCCATGTTCATCACATTGCTTAGGCGGTCGAGGAAAAGCTCACGATTTGGCAAGCCAGTCAGATTGTCATGCACGGCATCGTGCAGCAGACGTTCTTCGGCTTTTTTCTGCTCAGTCACGTTAATCAATGTGCCGACGCAGCGGACAATCTCACCGTCTGAACCAATCACGGGGCGAGCACGCAGCGCATACCAGTGATAATGGCCATCATTGGCGCGCAGACGGAAAATCTGTCCAATTCGTCCGCGGCGATTTTCGAGAACGGCATCGAGTGTGGACCGGAAACGGTCGCGATCATCAGCGTGCATGGCCGGCAGCCAGTTACGGACTGGGCCTTGCAGTGAACTCGCTGTGTTGCCGAGATAGTTTGCGATATCTGGCGTTGTGACAACACGGTCACGCGGTACGTCCCAATCCCAGACAATGTCACCTGCACCAATCACAGCAAGTGCCTGACGTTCCATGTCAGAAAGCAGACCTTGCTGAAGTGCCCCGCCTGAAAAGGCGTGCTGCATGACGGTGAAGCCAATCAGCAATACAATAAGCACAAGACCACCGCCAAGTGCGGGTTGGATAATGTCATTATCCAGTTTCCCCGAAACCGTCATCCATGCGCCGAGGAGCCATATGAGCGTGAGCAACCATGCGGGGATCAGCATCACCGCTCGATCATAGCCTTTGACGGCAAGATAACCGATGATGAAAATGCCTGACGCAACGGTTAATGCCAGCGACATGCGCGCAATACCCGAAGCAATTGGTGGGTCGAAAACCGCAACGCCTGCGAGCGCCAGAAGGCCGAGAACCCATGTAACGGCACCATAGCTGAAATGGTCGTGCCAGCGATTGAGGTTGAGATAGGTGAAAAGGAAAATCACCAGAGAGGCGGCAAGGGCGACTTCGGTACCCGCTCGCCAGACTTGCTCATTTCCGGGCGTTATCTCCATCAGCTTGTTCCAGAAGCCGAAGTCAACGCAGATATAGGCAAGAACCGCCCATGCAAGGGCCGCGGTGGCCGGAAACAGTGAGGTTCCCTTGACGACGAAGAGAATGGTCAGGAACAGGGCCAGAAGGCCCGAAATGCCAAGCAGAATGCCACGATAAAGCGTGTAGGAGTTAACCGCATCCTTGTAGGCTTCCGGCTCCCACAGATAGAGCTGTGGCAGATTATGCGAGGAAAGCTCGGCAACGAAGGTGACAACCGTACCCGGATTGAGCGTGATGCGGAAAACGTCGGCATCGGCACTTGGCTGACGATCAAGCGCAAAGCCCTCACTGGGCGTAATCGATGAAATGCGCGGCGAACCAAGATCCGGCCAGATGACGCCAGAGCCGACCAGACGGAAGTGTGGTGCAACAATCAGGCGGTCTATCTGCTCGTCTGTCGGGTTGGCAATGGAAAACGCGGCCCAGTCACCGGATGCGTTGGAATTTGGATCAGCCTGCACCTCAATGCGGCGAACAATGCCATCAGCACCGGGAGCTGTAGAAACCTGAACGCTTTCGCCCTGATTACGCAGCAGCTCAACAGCGCGCGAAAGATCAAGGGCAGTATCTTCCTTCGAGATTTTTATAGGTTCAACAGCAGATGCCTGAACGACTGAAAAGGTCATAAAGACGATAAGCGCGAGAAACCGCGCAAGAGTTGAAAATAACTTGTCTGTAAGACCGTTCACGAGCGTTCAACCTTGCCATTGATCATGCGTTTGTCGCTTTCTATCAGAGCAAACAGCAGGTGATCCTGCCAGAAGCCGTTTATCTTGAGATAGGAGCGCAACAGTCCTTCTCTCTGAAATCCGGCTTTTTCGAGAAGCCGTATCGAACGAACATTATGGGGAATACAGGCAGCTTCAATTCGGTGCAACCTCAGTTGACCGAATGCAAAGGGGATAACCAGATTGAGTGCCTCAGTCATATAGCCTTTTCCGGCAAATGAAGCGCCGCTCCAATAGCCGACCATGCCATTCTGACCCACGCCGCGCTTGATGTTGCCAAGCGTTATACCGCCGACAATCTGGTGGTCGTTGTTGCGGAAAATAAAAAACGGATAGCCGGTTCCGTCAGACATTTCGTCCTGAACGCGGCGTATCCGATAGCGAAAAGCACTTTTTGTAAGTTCGTCGTCGGCCCAGGTGGGTTCCCATGGGGTGAGAAAAGCCCGGCTTTGCGCCCGCAGGCTGGTCCAGGCGGCAAAATCACTCATCATCGGTTCGCGTATGTAAACGCGTGGACCGCGAAGAACTGTCGGATTGCTGCGCCGGAATGGCAGGCCGATCATGCGGGTTCCTGTGTTGTTATGAGAGCAGGGGGAGGGGAGCGATGGCGCGTGTTTTAAAAAATGAACAAACAGTATCGCTCTGTTGATTCAGCCAAGCCTACCCTGGTCCCCCTATTTCCCTTAGACAGCAATCTTCCTTGTATGCGCGCTCGTCGAAAGCGCATCAGTCAGCCGATCAAAGCTCATCAAGCGTCCGACCGGACCAACACCGGCAATTGTCGGCTTAGTGTCTAGGAACAGTCGGCCTGCAAGATCACTCAGGCGTTCAGGGGTGATCTGCGAGAGGCGGTCCATCAGCTCACTGTTTGCAACCGGACGGCCATAAAGCAGGAACTGACGCGCAAGCTGACCTGCACGGCTGGCAGCACTTTCCTGTGACATCAGCAGGCTAGCACTATACTGCGCACGAGCACGGTTCACTTCTTCGAGCTGAATGGAGTCTGCAGCCTTATGCAGCTCATCAATGATGACGGGCAGAAGCTCGACAAGCTCATCACGACCGGTTGCTGCATGAATGCCGAACAGGCCGGTGTCAGAGAAGCCCCAATGGAACGCATAGACCGAATAACAAAGGCCACGCTTTTCGCGCACTTCCTGGAACAGGCGTGAGGACATGCCGCCGCCGAGAATCATCGACAGAAGCTGAGAGGCGTAGAAGTCGCGTACATGATAGGCGCGACCTTCAAAGCCGATCAGAACCTGCGCATCCATTAGATCACGATCTTCACGGAAGTCGCCGCCAACATAGGTTGCGAGGTCAAGCGTAGGGGCCGTGTTGTGAGCGCGGAAGCCACCCAGGCGCTGTTCCACTTCTTTCACGAACTGATCGTGATCGATGCCGCCAGCTGCGGTCACAACCATGCGGTCGGCGCTGTATTGCTCGTCCATATACTGACGAAGATCAGCGGACGTAAACGACATCACCGTATCCGGCTCGCCCAGAATGGCGCGGCCGATAGGCTGATGACGATAGGCCGTTTCCGTAAACCGGTCGAAGACTATATCGTCAGGCGTATCGTGCGCCGCACCGATTTCCTGCATGATAACCTGCTTCTCGCGTTCAAGCTCGGCTTCATCGAACTTAGAGGCGGTCAGAATATCAGCGAGAATATCGATTGCCAGCGGCACGTCATTGCGCAAGACACGCGCGTAATAGGACGTGGTTTCGACGCTCGTAGCTGCGTTTATCTCGCCACCCACATTTTCAATGTCGGAGGCAATTTGCCAGGCCGTGCGCTTTTCCGTCCCTTTGAACGCCATATGTTCAAGGAGGTGGGCTATGCCATGCCGGTCAGGCGCTTCATTTCGAGCACCAGCTTTGACCCAGATACCCAACGCAACACTTTCCACATGCGGCATGTTATCGGTGGCAATTGTCAGGCCGTTGGAAAGACGCGTTACTTCAACACCCATCAGAAAAATGCTCCCATAGTCCCATTCGGGTTCCCGTTCTTATTCTCGCAAAAGGTTTGAATTCATGCCCGAGAATGACGGCGAACGTATTCTTCCACGATTTTCAGGTCGTTGTGAAGAACCGTGAAACTTTCTTTTCGTTCCATAAGGTCCGAAAGCCATGCCGGAAGCGCTGGAGTAACACCGCTTGCAGCCTTTACAGCATCGGGGAATTTGGCCGGATGTGCGGTTGCCAGAACCACCATCGGAGCTGCTTCAGACACACTTTCGCGAGCGACCTTAACCGCAATCGCCGAGTGTGGATCCAGCAGATAACCGTCGGTTTCCAGAACAGATTGAATGGTTTGCGCCGTTTCTTCAACCGAAGAGCGACCAGCCGAAAACTCGCTGCGGATAGCAGCAAGCGGCTTTTCGGAAATGGTGAAGCCTCCCGATTGCTTCAGGCCTTCCATCAAACCACGCACCGCCGCCGCATCACGATCATGTGCTTCAAACAGCAGGCGCTCAAAGTTGGACGAAATTTGAATGTCCATCGATGGCGACGTGGTCTGTTCGACGCCGCGCATTTCATAAGCGCCGGTTTGAAGCGTGCGCGAAAGAATGTCGTTGTCATTGGTCGCAATAATGAGGCGCTCGATTGGCAAGCCCATTTTTTTGGCGACATAACCCGCAAAAATATCGCCGAAATTGCCGGTTGGCACGGTGAACGAGACTGCGCGATCTGGCGCGCCAAGGCTCAGTGCTGCGGAGAAATAATAAACCACCTGGGACATAATGCGTCCCCAGTTGATCGAATTAACGCCGGATAGCGAAATGCTGTCGCGGAATTGAAGATCGTTGAACATGCCTTTGACGAGGTTCTGGCAGTCGTCGAAATTGCCTTCGATAGAAAGGGCATGAACATTCGAGAAGCCCGAGCTGGTCATCTGGCGCTGCTGCACCGGAGACACACGGCCATTCGGGAAGAGAATAAAGATATCGGTGTTATCGCGACCGCCGAAGGCTTCGATAGCCGCACCACCCGTGTCGCCGGATGTCGCGCCAACAATGGTCGCGCGCTCACCGCGTTGGGCAAGAACGTAGTCCATCATGCGCGCAAGGAGCTGCATGGCGACGTCTTTGAAGGCGAGTGTCGGGCCATGAAACAGCTCAAGCACATATTCGTTCGCGCCGGTCTGAACCAATGGGCAGACAGCATCGTGGCGGAAGGAGCTATAGGCTTCGCGTACCATGCGTTCGAAATCGGTCTGAGGAATCTCGCCGCCAGTGAAGGGTGTCAGCACGGCCAATGCGATATCCACATAGGATTTTCCACGAAGATCGCGGATCTGATCGGCGCTGAACTGCGGATATTCCTGTGGGAGATAAAGACCGCCGTCGCGGGCAAGTCCGGCGAGCAAAGCGTCGCTGAACCCCAGAACAGGTGCTTCGCCGCGGGTACTGATATATTTCATCTCAAAGGCCTTCATTTCGGGTCGAGGCAGATTTTTAGCCGTCAATGCAATAGAGCGTCCCTAAAAAAGCCGCAAGAATTAAAGCAACCTTTGAGGGATGGGGTTGCTCTTGGCGACAAAAAACAGGAAAACACCCTCACGCTATGCATTGCGTAGTGGTATAGAACAGGTCGATCAGTGCAGGGAAGCCCGGTTTATGCAGAAAGCATTACAGAATCGTTCATCGTTGTTTCCAGTCTTTGCAACGGTTTTGCTCGCAGCGCTTGCAGGCTGCACCACAAGCGGCACGCAGAAGTCTGCGGATGGCGCGCTTACGGACGCAAGCCAGCCTCGTGTGAAGGAATCGGAGCTTCGCGCCTTTTGCCCATCCGTCACGTTGCGTGACGGTACAGCCTATTTCAACACTTATGAAAAAGGCGGCGATAAGGATGCAAGCCGAGTGATTTATCAGGCTGCTCTGACCGACACCACTCGCAGCTGCCAATATGGCGAAGGGACTATCACCCTTGATGTAGCAGCGGCTGGTAAGGTCGTACCGGGTCCGAAGTACAAGAGCGGAAATGTCACTATGCCGGTGCGCGTAGCCGTGGTTCAGGGCGACAAGGTGATCTACTCCAAGCTCCACAAGCAGGCTGTTAGTGTTACCAGCGGTGGCGGTGCTACGCAGTTCGTCTTTAACGACAAGGGAATTACGGTGCCGTCTGAAAGTGCTCGCAGCGTTCAGATTTTCGTGGGCTTCGACGAAGGTCCGTATAACACCAAATAATTTCTCAATTTAGAACGCCGATCTGATCCAATCACATTGGCGCTCTAAGAATATGCATCGACATTACTGGTGCAGCTGGAAACTGCTAATCAAAAGAGGCGTTCACCGTGATTGTGAGCGCCTTTTTTAGACTTGCACTTTGAATTAATTGCTAATTATAGTGCTCCGAAAGTTTTAGTACTGTATTATATATTGCTTTTTTGAAAGTTTGGTTTTGATCTTTAGCAAGAATATTTGAGCATTATTCATTTACATTATTTGTTTTTGTGCGCCATATAAGTATGGCGGCGCAGTTTTAAACTGGATTCTCGATTGTCGATATTGAAACGGCAGGTTTTCTGATGGGACTTCAACGCAGGTCTGTTATTTTGCCTGTTTATATCCTGGTCGTCGTCATGCTGCTGCTTGGCGCAATAATAGGCAAATGGACCGGAGAACGTTTCCAGCTTCTGGAAGAAGAACGCGACATGGACGCGTATATGACCGTGCTCATGTCTCAGGCAAACCGCATTGTCACTTCCGCCCGGAAAACTCTGGAACAAACGAACCGCTCACCTTACCTGGTCTGCTCAGACGACGATAAACGTTATTTGAGAGAACTGCTGTTCAGTGCCTATCATATCAAAGACATCGGTCGTCTTATCAATGATCGCCTTCAGTGCTCGACCTTGTTAAACGACATTGACACCGATGAGGTACGCTCGACTGAAGATGTGCTTTTGGGAGACGGAACTTATGTTTATGGCGACCATCAGCTGCTCACGCCCGGTAGTCATGGGCCTGTCATGGGGCGGGCTGAAGCCAATGTCGTATTAAGTTCGGTTGCTTTTGATGCTCTGCATGTCTCGCAGTATCATTTCGCAGTTTTTCTCGTGAATTCCGATAAAACAAAATCTGCTCGTCTCTACAGCTTTCCGGATGAATTTCCCGGCAATGTCCAGAATAGTTTTGTACCGACGAGGAATAGTCGATTTTTCGGTGTTGGAGACGATATCCTGCGGGAAAACACCTGCGACCCCGTCACGGGTGTTTGTATTGCTCTGGCGACGTCAGAAAGCTGGCATACGCAGTCGGATGGCATTTTGCCTGTCCTGTTCACAGTTCTTGGCACATGCGTAGGAGCAGGGCTCGGTGTCGGTTGGAATCACTATCGCAATCGCGACCGATCATTGGTTTCACTTTTGAAGAAGGCTCTGGCGGCGAACAGTCTGACACTCGTTTATCAACCCGTTGTCTGCATCGGCAGTGGTAGAATTACCGGTTTTGAGGCGCTAATTCGTTGGGAAATAACGAAAGGCGATTTTGTCCCGCCCGATCTGTTTATAGCGCGTGCGGAAACTGCTGGGATTGCTGACAGGATCACTATCTACGTCGTCGATCATATGCTTGCAGAAATGGGTGAGCTGCTTCGTGAGCAGCGCGATTTACGTATCAATATCAATATGACGGCAGGTGATGTGCAGAACCCAACTTTCAGGGCAGCACTTGAGCAACGCTTGCTTGCTGCCGACATTGATCCCCATCAGATTGGGCTGGAGCTGACTGAACGCACTGCTGTTGACTTTTCTAAGGCTTCCGAAGGTATCAAGGACCTGCGTGAGCGGGGCCACCGGATCTATATCGACGACTTCGGTACTGGCTATTCCAGTCTTGCCTATCTGGGAGAGTTGCAGGTCGACGCGATCAAGATCGATAAGGCTTTCACCCGAACCGTGGGTGACGAGGATAGCAAGGTTTCGATCGTTCCGCAGATCATTTCCATGGCGCATGGACATAATCTCGATATCGTCGTGGAAGGTATCGAGACAGCCGCTCAGGCGGAATATTTTCGCAGCATTAGTGGCGATATTTCAGGGCAGGGATGGTTTTTCGGAAAGCCGGTTGATGCCAAGTTCGCTCAAGCGCTTGTCGTTGGTTCTAAGAGCCCCAAAAAACGCGGACAGGCAAAGACACCTAATTCGAAATAGATATTTAACTATAGGACAAATCTATAAGATTCTAATTAAATTAAACCGCTTGTGTGAAGTGAATAGCAAGAGGTTTGCGCTAGAACAGTATCAACAGAGATGACTGCATCTGGAGTTCGGGCGCAATCATCTTCGACTGAAACTGCAACGAAACAAGAGGATGGGGCGGCTCACAGAAACCGCTCTGGTCTATGCCCATGAAACAGAAATATGAACGCGTGCTTGAACCGACGGATACCTGGGCTATCTTCGATACGATCTCAGGCGAGCCTGCTTCACTGGGTGAGCGCATGCTGATCGGATTGAGCGAAAGCGAATCTGAAGAGCTGCTTGCGACACTAAATGCCGCGTCGAAGGGCAAGAGCAAGCGTAGCGCTGCCTGAGCGCTCTAATCATCTGTTTTAACGCGCATCTTGTTCCGAAAACCGTTTCACACTTTTCGGGAGGCGCTTTAAGCGGATAGAAATGCTTCATTTCCATAAACTGATGCAGCGAGAATATGCTGCATCAATTGCACGAGCGGCTATAATTCTCCCGAAAATCCATTCCGGAGAAATGGACGAAAATCAGGCATCCGTCCAAATTGACAGTGCTTCGATCACGCCCGGAAGATCCTTGTGGCGGTGAATAACTGTTTCCGCACCTGCATCGGTCAGCTTGTCCGCATGTCCGGGATAGGTGTGAGCGCCTCCGGTGAAGCCGATGACGCGCATACCCGCAGCGCGCGCGCCATGAATGCCGTGGGCTGAATCTTCAATAACGATTACATCAGCCGGATCGACACCGAAGTGCTTCGCTGCATGAAGGAAGACGTCTGGTGCAGGCTTTGGCTTCTTGGAGCCAACTTCACGAGACGAGAAGATGTTTGGTTCAAAAAGATCGTAGAGGCCGACGCGCTTCAGCATGAGTTCAAGGCGAGCGCTGGTCGAGTTTGAGCAGATGCACTTTGGAAGGCCAAGAGCTGAAACGACTTCGACGATATCTTCAATCGCCTGAACTTCGTTCTTAAGGCGTTCATCCAGCAGCTTGTCGGCTTTATCGAGCAGGGACGCCGAAAGTGGAATTCCGGCTTCACGCTCAACGGTGAGAAGGATGTCCTGCCATGTAAGGCCTGCGAAACGCTCACCCACTTCTTCCGCTTCAATTGGATAACCGGCTTCAGTGAGAAGGGCGGCATCCACTTGTGCGGCGATGAATTCCGAGTCCACCAATACGCCATCACAGTCAAAAATAATCAGGGACGGAGCCGCCATTTCAAAAAGCCTTTGTGTGGGAGGTGTGGGGGTAATAGCACCCACCGAACTATCGCCGATGAGCTACACCTTTATGACTTAGGCGTCAAACTTGGCGTCTTCAAGGATGAAGGGATATCAGGAACGATATCAGTTGCTGACCGTTTTCTCTTGGTCGGAGCGTGATGCGATCTGACAAACATACTTGACGCGTATCACCGTGAAGCTTGCTTAGGCTCTCCCTGATGCGCTCTCAAAGGAGAATTCGATGCGTAAATCCGTTGTACTGTTTGTTCTGGCAGTTATCGTCGTTCTAACTTTTATTTTTGCCACCCCGTATTATTACCGCGCAACGCCGGAAAACAACGGAAGCGAACCCACTTCCCAAACAAGCCAGTAAACTTAGACCTCGCCTGAAACCTCACGGCGGCGGCGATCTAGTTCTTCACTATAGCGACGCAATGTATGTGCTTCACTCAAAAGCCCCAGCACTTTGCGGTCCTGTGCATTGTTGATGACTGCGAGTGCTTCAGCTTCCGCACGGTCAAAACGCGCAACAGCTTCTTTGGCATTCATCTGTGGAAGCAGGAACTCATCCTGATAGCGCAACAATTCGGAGATACTGCGTGTCTCATCCGTTGTGTCGAAACTCTCGGAATAGGCAGCAGGAACGGGAATCATGCCGACATATCGGCCATCACTATCGACGGCGATGACGCGCTGTGTCGAACCAAGCGGAAAGTCGTGGCGGAATGTTTCGATATCTGTGTCGATCTGCACCGTACGCACGTCATGACGCATCATCCGGGTGACAGTCAGGTTACGTATCCAGCCAATATCGTGTGCGGAACGTATAGCTTCACCGCGCAAGTGGAAACGCCAGGTTGCGAAGGAGTAGCCGAAGGTTTTGCGAACCATCAGAGATGAAGACACGACGGCACCTAGCACAAGCATCGCAATTGGGAAATCGCCAGTCAATTCGAGAGCCAGAAACGTCATCGTCAATGGGCCGCCAACGATGGCGACGGCCATCGAACTCATGCCGATCACAGCGTAGACCTCTGGTTCAAGCGTAAGTGGTAAGACATAGCCGGTCACGGCTGCAAAGAGCTTTCCAGTAAGCGCGCCAAGAAACAGGGACGCGAAGAACAAGCCGCCGCGAAATCCTGAACCGATTGAGATGGCTGAAGCCAGTGACTTGCTGAAAATTAGCAGCAGCAAAACCGGAATGGTTAGATTGGCATTCAGGTCGAGATGCAGGGCGCCATGGCCGGAAGCCAGAACTTGTGGCGAGACGAAAGCGATCATGCCGACAATTGCGCCACCAATGGCTGGAGCGAGAACTGTCGGGACCACACTTTTGCGTGCGGCGCGCTCAACGGTTGTCACACCACGCATGATGAGAATGGCGATGCCAGCAGCAAGAAAGCCGAGAACCAGTGCAGGCACATAGTCGCGCGCCGCAATGCTATCCAAAGGTCCGATGTGAATGACAAAAGGCGGACCACCGATGGCTTGTGTGACCAACATGCCGACGATTGCGGCGACCACCACAGGTGCAAGAGTGGCAATCGAGTAAACGCCGATAATGAGTTCAAATGCGTAGAAAGCGCCGGTCAGCGGTGCGTTAAAGGCGCTTGCAATCGCGGCTGCTGCACCACATCCAACTAAAGTACGCAAATCGGCGCGGCGCAATTTCAGTGCACGTCCGATACGCGATGCGAAACCACTGGCGAGCTGCGTATAAGCTGCTTCAAGCCCGACGGACGCACCAAACCCGTTGGAAATAAGGTTCTGCCCGACGAGGATAAAACTGTCCGTCAGCGAAAGATGGCCGCCGTGCAAAGCATTGGCTTCAATGGGGTCAACGATGGGACGTTTACGCCAGCGCGCCAGTACCCATATGACAATGCCCATGAGGATGCCGCCCGCGAGTGGAGCAATGTAAGCGCTGGAACTCAAATCCGAGGCGGAGCTGAGCCGCTCCCCTTCCGCAAGACCGAACAGAGCTTGGTGCATCCACTGAGAAATTCCGCCAATTGCTGCAACAGCAAGCGCGGAAATCACGCCGATAACCACGCCCGCGATAGCGAGACCAATTTCACTGCCGCGCACAAGCGCGCGCATACGGAAGGGTACGAAAAGAACCCGCAAATACCGGTTGTGGCGCAGCTCGTTGATATTCATGTCAGACACATAGAACAGGTACGCTTATCAGTCTCGGGTTGCAGTCCAAAATATGAAACGGTTTTCGGACAAGCAGCACGTTGAAGCAAATCACTTGAAGGCAATTATAGGCGCAAAACGAATAACCAAGCCTTATTGATTGCGTCATATTGCATTTCTGCACTGCAATTTGTTG
Source organism: Brucella sp. (assembly GCF_032066345.1). Taxonomy (NCBI): domain Bacteria; kingdom Pseudomonadati; phylum Pseudomonadota; class Alphaproteobacteria; order Hyphomicrobiales; family Brucellaceae; genus Brucella; species Brucella sp. The sequence goes on along the minus strand of NZ_DAMBKZ010000031.1, from coordinate 1,021 downwards.
ACGGCTTTAATATGGCTGGAAGAAAACTGTTTAAGCCATATCGCTCGCAAAAGTGCCGGAAACGCGGGCCTTTACCGTTCAATTAAGAAAAGGTTTACGATTTCAATCACTTGGCGTTAACCGCATATTTACCCTACTCAGTAACCATAAGGACAAGTTTTTAGCGTTCACAGGTAATCGAGTATCCCATGTCCCTAGTACGTCTTGCACATGAGTTGCCTATTGAGGCCCCACGTACCGCTTGGCTCGACTCTATCATCAAGGGTGATTGCGTTGCCGCTCTGGAACGCCTTCCTGATCACTCGGTGGACGTCATTTTCGCCGATCCTCCATACAATCTTCAGCTTGGTGGTGATCTTCATCGCCCTGATCAGACGATGGTCAGCGCCGTTGATGATCATTGGGACCAGTTTGAAAGCTTTCAGGCCTATGATGCTTTCACTCGCGCATGGCTTCTGGCCTGCCGCCGCGTTCTGAAGCCAAATGGCACTATCTGGGTCATCGGTTCTTACCACAACATCTTCCGCGTCGGCACGCAGTTGCAGGATATCGGTTTCTGGCTGCTCAACGATATCGTCTGGCGCAAGACCAATCCGATGCCGAACTTCCGCGGTCGTCGTTTCCAGAACGCGCATGAAACGCTGATCTGGGCTTCGCGAGATGCAAAGGGCAAAGGTTACACCTTCAATTACGACGCCATGAAGGCTGCCAATGACGACGTACAGATGCGCTCTGATTGGCTGTTCCCAATCTGCACGGGCTCAGAACGCCTGAAAGATGAAAACGGCGACAAAGTTCATCCGACGCAAAAGCCGGAAGCACTGCTTGCCCGTATTATGATGGCCTCGAGCAAGCCGGGCGACGTTATTCTTGATCCGTTCTTCGGTTCCGGCACCACGGGTGCTGTTGCAAAGCGCCTCGGTCGCCACTTCGTTGGTATCGAACGGGAGCAGACCTATATCGATGCGGCGACCGCGCGCATTGATGCGGTCGAACCGCTGGGCAAGGCCGAACTGACGGT
>NZ_DAMBKZ010000030.1:21076-41307 GCF_032066345.1 Brucella sp. | reverse complement strand
CGAAGGAAACGCCCTGTGCGAGCGGCAGAGCCTTCGAGTAGTTGATGGTGTTGGTTGCGCGGCGCATATAGCCCTTCCACGCATCCGAACCCGATTCACGGCCGCCACCGGTTTCCTTTTCGCCGCCGAACGCGCCGCCGATTTCAGCACCCGAAGTGCCGATATTGACGTTTGCAATACCGCAATCCGAACCTTCAACCGAAAGGAAGCGCTCTGCTTCCTGCAGGTTCAGCGTGAAGATCGACGAAGACAGGCCTGCGCCAACTTCGTTATGGCTCGCAAGTACGTCGTCGAAGTCGGAATACTTCATGACGTAAAGGATCGGTGCGAAGGTTTCTTCGAGAACCGGACCCTGCTGCTTTGGCATTTCGACGATAGCCGGACGCACGTAGTAAGCGTTTTCATGGCCAGCATCGACGCGTTCGCCGCCCTGTACCTTGCCGCCGTGAGCGGCTGCTTCCTTGAGTGCCTTCTGCATGTTGTCGAAAGCAACCTTGTCGATCAACGGACCAACCAGAGCTGTGGTTTCGAGCGGGGAACCAACGGTAACGCTGGCATATGCCTTCTGCAGACGTGGAACGAGAGCGTCGTAAACGCTTTCATGTACGAACAGACGACGGAGCGTGGTGCAACGCTGACCAGCGGTGCCCATTGCACCGAAAGCGATTGCACGCAGCGCCATGTCGAGATCGGCCGATGGGCAGACGATACCGGCATTGTTGCCGCCGAGTTCGAGGATTGCACGCGCAAAACGCTTTGCAAGGCGTGGACCAACTTCGCGGCCCATGCGGGTCGAACCGGTTGCCGAAAGAACAGGAACCTTCGGGCTGTCAACGAGAACTTCACCAACCGTACGGTCGCCGAGTACAACTTCAGCCAGACCTTCTGGAGCATCGCCAAAACGCTTGATGGCGCGCTTCAGGATTGCGTCACATGCAATAGCGGTGAGCAGGGTCTTTTCCGATGGCTTCCAGACAACCGAGTTGCCGCAAACGATAGCGAGAGCGGAGTTCCATGCCCAGACAGCAACAGGGAAGTTGAAGGCCGAGATAACGCCGACGACGCCAAGCGGATGCCAGGTTTCCATCATGCGATGGCCAGCGCGTTCGGTTGCGATGGTGAGACCGTAGAGCTGACGCGACAGACCGACTGCGAAATCGCAGATATCGATCATTTCCTGTACTTCGCCGAGGCCTTCCGAAGGGATCTTGCCAGCTTCGAGCGAAACGAGACGGCCGAGATCTTCCTTGGAAGCGCGGAGTTCTTCACCCAGAAGGCGGATCAGTTCGCCACGCTTTGGAGCTGGAACAGTGCGCCAAGCGCGGAAAGCTTCGTCAGCCTTGTCGATGATCTTGACTGCATCTTCTTTGCTGTGAGTTTTGATCGAAGCGATCTGTTCACCGGAGACCGGGCTGAAGCCAGCGAGGTCGCCCGACGTGTAAATGGCTGCGTCAACGCCAAGCTTTGAAAGCAGATCAGCGGCTTCTTTTTTCACGTCGAGTTTTTTAACAGCGGTGTTCATGTTTATCCTCTTAACCTGTCTGATTATTCTGCTGCTTCAAGACCGCTCAGGCGGGCCTGTACAGCTTCGATGGATTCGCGTTCGATGCGAGCATAATGCTCGAATTCATTAAGAACTTTGGCGCCAAGGTCTTCCTCGAAACGCTTCTGGTTCGGGCTTTCCACAAAATCCTGCGCGTCGTCGTCGCCCAGATTGGACTGGAAGATACCAGCGGCACTGACCGGCAGGAAGTCTTCATAGATGATCGGATCGAACTGGACTGCGCCGCCTTCGATCAGAGTTTCAATATCGGTATCAGGCTTGAATGCTGCAAGACGTGCGGCATCCTTGACCGAATAGGCGAAATAGCCAAGCGCTTCTTCACGCACGCCTGCCCATGTGTCAGGGAAAGCGGCAAAGGTGTCGCTCAGTGCCTTCACATATTCAGCCGAGTTTGAACCATCTGGCGCTGGGCGCGCAACTGCGCGGGTGTCGTTGAGCAGCTTGTCGTAAAGCGCGCGACCCTTTGGCGTTAACGCTACGCCACGCTGTTCGATTTCACCGAAACGGGCAGTGTGGGAGCCTGGGGTCCAGGTGCCGTCTGCGCTTACGAACGAAACTTCTTCTTCCAGTGCCTTGAACGAGGTCTGGCGCAGAAGGATCGGGCATTTGCGGGTTGGCGGACCTTCGACAACTGCCTTCGGGTTGATGCCGCGATCTGGCATCTGAACCTGCACGGCGTCGATGTCGAGCGTGCGTGGTGTCAGGTGGTTGATGTGCGGACCCTTGAAGGAAACAACGTCGGCGATCAGGCGATGCGCATCGTGGAGGCGATGGTAAAGCTCGGCACTGACATTGGCATGATCGTGCCAGCGGAAAGTTTCGAGCACTTCTGCAACGAAGGTCTTCGCATCACCTTCATCAAGGCCACCATTGGCTTCCGCCTTTTCGACAAGCGCAATCGCGCCCGGCGTGAAGATGTTGCGCTTCGCGAGCACGTCTTCCGATTCTGCGCGCAGCTTCTCATCAGAGATCAGATCAAGGCGCAGCAATGAGGTGAAAACACGGAACGGATTGTGCTTGAGTGCTGCATCGTCGATCGGGCGGAAAGCGGTGGAATGCACTGGCACGCCAGCAGCGCTCAAATCGTAGTAGCCAACCGGGAACATGCCCATGACCGAGAAAACGCGGCGCATCATCGACAGCTCAGCGGCAGTGCCCAAACGAATTGCACCGTGACGTTCTTCGGAAATGCGTTCGAGCGAATCTGTTTCCGTCAGACGCTCATGCAGATGCTTGTCGTCTGCGAGAACCTTTGCGTTCACATCGGAGACGAGTTCCATCAATGTGCCATAAGCAGGCACTTCTTCCTTATACATGGCCGACATAGCTGCCGAAAAGGCGGAGCGAATGGCGTCCGGTGAAACGAATTTCTGCGCGTTCATTGCAAGAGCTTCCGTAGAAGTTGGATCGTCTGCTTGGGAGGTATGTTAGAAAATAAAAAACACACCGCGATTATGATGAAAATGTATCATATCAGCCGTTTTGCCGTTATGATCGCGACGAACGCAACTATGTTAATGCGAGATTGGAATGAAGCTTAGCAGGAGACTGATCCCCGACATTGCCACGCTACAAGCGTTTGAATGTGCGGCCCGACATGGCAGTTTCACGCAGGCCGCCAACGAATTGAACCTCACGCAGAGTGCTGTCAGCCGTCAGATCAAGGATCTGGAAAGCCAGCTCGGTGTATTGCTGTTTGAGCGCATCCGCCAGCGCATTCTTCTCTCTGATGCAGGACGAAAGTTCCTGCCGGAAGTGCGGCGTCTGCTCAACCAGACTGAGGACACGATGCTGCGCGCCATGGCGTCGGCGCAGTCTACCTCTTCATTCAGCGTGGCGACGCTGCCGACATTTGGTACGCGCTGGCTGATGCCGCGTATTCCGGATTTCGTCGAAAAACATCCCGGCATTGCAATCAATGTGGCCTCGCGTTCCGGCGTTTTTGACTTTGAAGAGCAGCCTTTCGATCTTGCCATCCATTATGGCCAGCCGGTCTGGGCACATGCGACCTGCACTTTCCTATGTTCAGAGGTGATTGTGCCTGTTGCAAGCCCGAGCCTTCTTAAAGCGCGCCATCCGGCAACCCCGGAAGAGCTGGAAAACGAGCCGCTGCTGCATCTCGCGACACGGCCTAAAATGTGGGCGCAATGGTTTGAAAGCTGTGGTGTTGAAGGCAAGTCCGCTTATCGTGGCCACCGTTTTGATCAGTTTTCGATGGTGATCGGGGCGGCACTTGCAGGCCTTGGCTTCGCACTTTTGCCGCTTTATCTGATTGAACAGGAATTGCGTAACGGCGAACTGGTCATGCTTTTCGAGCAGCCGATGCGGACCGAGAATGACTATTATCTTGTGGTTCCGGAAGGCAAACTTGAGAACCCGCTGACACAGGTCTTCTGTCAGTGGATCGCAGGGCAGGTGGGGAACGTCGTTCTTTAGTATAGGTCATTCCGAATAGGCATGAATTGTTGCAGAAATATTGCTGTTCTTGTGGCTTCCACAGCATGAAATAGTTGCGACGGTAAAAACCGCCAGTTTTCCAAAATAAGAAATGGTTGCCTTCAATGTTGAACGATCCTCGCTCGCATGGTCTTTGGGAGAAGACCGCTCCAGCCGCACCGAAGACTACATCGCTGAAAGGCGATCTGTCTGCCGATGTGGTGATTGTGGGCGGCGGATTTACCGGCCTTTCGACGGCTTTGCATCTGGCTGAAAAAGGCACCAACGCTGTCGTGCTGGAAGGCATTGAAATCGGTTACGGCGGCTCGGGCCGCAATGTGGGCCTCGTCAATGCGGGCATGTGGGTTATGCCGGATGATCTGCCGGGCGTGCTTGGTCATCAATATGGCGACCGTCTGCTCGATGTGCTCGGCAATGCGCCGAAGCTGGTTTTTGAAATCATCGAGAAACACAAGATTGCCTGCGAAGTTGAGAAACAGGGCACGCTGCATTGCGCTGTTGGCAAGAAGGGTCTCAAGGAACTTGAAGACCGCTACGAACAGTGGGCGCGGCGCGGTGCCAATGTAAAACTGCTCGACGCGCAGGAAACCGAAGCCAAGGTCGGCACCAAGGCCTATTCCGGGTCGCTGCTCGATCTGCGCGCCGGTACAATTCAGCCGCTTGCCTATGTGCGCGGGCTTGCACATGCAGCCGTTGCTGCCGGTGCCCGGATTTTCACGGGAAGCCCTGTGACCGGTGCCAGCGAACAAAACGGCAAATGGGTGGTCAAGACTGCTTCCGGTACGGTGACAGCCGATTGGATCGTGGTTGCAACCAACGCCTATACCAATGTGCCGTGGCCGGAAGTGCGCGCCGAGCTTGTGCACCTTCCATATTTCAACATGGCCACCAAGCCTCTCTCGGACAATATCAAGCGTTCCATTCTGCCGGAGCGTCAGGGCGCATGGGACACCAAAGAAGTTTTGTCGTCTTTCCGTTTTGACCAGCAGGGCCGTCTTGTGTTTGGCAGCGTCGGTGCGCTGCGCAATACGGGTGCGAGTGTGCATAAGGCATGGGCAAAGAAGTCGCTCAAGCGTCTCTTCCCGCAAATCGGCGAAGTGGAATTTGAGTCGGAATGGTACGGCAAGATCGGCATGACCAATGACAGTCTGCCGAAGTTCCATCGCCTCGCACGCAATGTCGTGGGCTTCTCGGGTTATAACGGACGCGGTATTGCGCCGGGAACAGTGTTTGGCAAGCATCTTGCAAAGCTGGTTTCAGGCGAGATCGGGGAAGCTGATCTGCCACTGCCGGTTAGCGATCCGAGGGAACAGAGTTTCCGTGGTCTGCGCGAAGCCTATTATGAAGCGGGCGCTCAGGTAGCACACGCGGCTGAGATAATTATCTAAAGCTGCTTCACATTGTCATATAATTGAAGCCTAAGCCCTTTATGGCATCCGCATCGCTTCCGGGGTGGAAGAGATGCGGAAGGCAAATCAATCTGAAATGCCCTTCTGCTGACCCTTAGTCTGCCGGAGGGCATTTTGCTTTCTGAAATCGTTTCCGATTTTCTGGCAGATGTTTTACAGACTTGTTTGACAGGTGAGTCATGAACAGGAATGATCGCGCTTCTCGATATGACAGTATCTGCGCCATTTCAGCTCGTATGCAGCGTAATCACGCTGGAGCAGCGGCACATGCTGCTGAAAATCACACAGAAATTCGAGGAGCAAACTCCATGACCAAGATGTTGAAGCGGGCTACGGCCATTCCAGCTCTTCTTGCTCTGTCCATGGCTGTCGCACAGGCTGACACGCTGACGCTTTACACGTCGCAGCCGGAAGCCGATGCGACCAAGACGGTTGAAGCTTTCCGCAAGGCCAATCCGGACACGGATGTGCAGATTTTCCGTTCGGGAACGAGCGAACTCCTCACCAAGCTTGCCGCTGAATTTTCAGCTGGCGCGCCACAGCCCGACGTTCTGCTGATCGCTGATGCGGTGACGATGGAAGGTCTCAAGAAGGACAAGCGCCTTCTGTCTTATACGGATGCCAAAGTTGATGGTTTTGCAGCGGATAGCTATGACGCCGACAAGACTTATTTCGGCTCCAAGCTGATCACCACTGGTATCGCATACAACACGGGTGCGAGCCAGAAGCCTGAACATTGGGCCGATCTCGCCAAGGCTGACTATAAGGACCAGGTTGTTATGCCAAGCCCGCTTTATTCGGGTGCTGCGGCCTATCTCCTGAGCGGTTTCGCGCTCAACAAGGATCTCGGCTGGGATTATTTCAAGAACCTCAAGACCAATGAACTTGCAAGCGTCAAGGGCAATGGCGCTGTGCTGAAGTCAGTTGCGAGTGGTGAAAAGCCATATGGCATTCTCGTTGACTTCATGGCGCTCAATGCCAAAGCCAAGGGTTCGCCGATCGAGTTCGTCTTCCCGTCGGAAGGTGTGCCTGCTGTGACCGAACCCGTTGCGATCATGGCGACCGCCAAGAACGTCGATGGTGCCAAGAAATTCGTTGATTTCATCCTGTCGGACGATGGCCAGAAGCTGGCACTTGAGCAGGGCTATCTGCCTGCCAAGGACGGCGTTGGTCGCCCTGCATGGCTGCCAGAAGGCACCAAGATCAACATCATGTCGATCGACACCCAGAAGGTTCTCGATCAGACTGATGCCGACAAGAAGCAGTTCTCCGAGCTGTTTGGCGGATAAAAAGCGAAAATGCGGATGTTTCGAGATCTTCAGGGCCGTGATACGGCCCTGATTGTTGGTGTAACGCTGATTGTTGCGGTGCTGTCGCTTCTGCCGATGGCGCGTCTGCTTGTTGAGCTTGTTGCGCCGCAGGGACAGCTTTCGACATCCGTTCTTTCAGAAACATTGAGCAACCGCTCGACATGGGTTGCCACCTGGCATTCCCTGCAGATCGGTATTGGCGGCACGCTGCTGGCGCTGGTATTTGGCATTGTTGCGGCGTTGCTCGTTGGCCTCACAGATATGCGCGGGCGCAATGTCTTCGTGCTGTTTTATGTGACCCCGCTGCTGATCGCCCCGCAGGTAACAGCACTTGCATGGCTCCAACTTTTTGGGCCTTCCAGCCAGTTCCTCAAGATCATCGGCATGGCACCGCCGCTGGGAAGCCGCAATCCGCTCTATTCTGTCTGGGGCATTATCTTTCTGCTGGGCGTGCAATATGGACCGCTGGTCTTTCTGATTGTGCGCGCTGGTCTGCGCAAGCTTCCACGCGAGCTGGTGGAAGCGGGTCTGAGTGCCGGTGCCAGTAAATGGACTGTTCTGCGCACCATCATTCTGCCGCTGATGACGCCATCGATTATCGGCGCTGCGGCGTTGGCTTTCGTGTCGTGTGTCGGCAATTTCGGCATCCCGGCGTTTCTCGGGATTCCGTCGAATTACCTCGTTTTGCCAACGCTGATTTATCAGCGTCTTGCGGGCGGTGGGCCAGCGGTGCTCTCCAGCGTCGCAGTGCTTTCTGTGCTGATCGGTCTGATCGCCATGGCAGGGATCGCAGCGCAAGATTACGCCTCGCGCCGTCGTGATTTCCGTATTGTTTCAACGTCGCTTCCAGCTGCACCTTTTGCGCTTGGCGTATGGCGTATTTGGGCGGAACTGGCTGCATGGCTGTTGATCGTGATCGTGCTGTTTCTGCCGCTGATTGGCCTAACGCTTTCAGCACTGGTTCCGGCCTATGGCGTGCCGCTTACATTTGCGACGGCAACGCTTGAAAATTTCCGCTTTGTCATGCTTGAACACAGCGGATCAGCCCGCGCTTTTGGCAATAGCCTGATGCTGTCCTTTGCAGCGGCTGTCTTTGCTGTGCTGATTGCGGTTCCGCTTGCCTATATGCTCGCTTGGCGCAAACGGCGCTGGACGCCGATCCTCAATTTTGCAGCCGAGATGCCCTATGCGTTACCGGGCGTGGTGCTGGCTATTGCTTGCCTGCTGATGTTCTTAAAGCCGCTGCCGGTGGTGGGTGTCAGCCTCTATAATACACTCTGGATCATCCTGTTTGCCTATCTCGCACGCTTCTTTGTGCTGGCGCTCCGGCCAACGGTTGCTGGCCTTCACCAGATTGACCGTGCGCTGGAAGAAGCCGCGCGAATTGCAGGTGCTGGTCTTTTCTATCGCCTCAGGACCATTATATTTCCTCTTGTCGCACCAGCGACGCTTGCAGGCGGCGTGCTAATTTTCATGACCGCATTCTGTGAGTTGACGGTTTCGGCGCTTCTCTGGGCGTCGGGATCGGAAACGCTGGGCGTGGTGATGTTTTCTTTTGAACAGGCGGGCGATTCCGCCTATGCGGCTGCCATATCTATTCTGGCCGTTGCGGTGACATTCATGCTGATGCTTGCAACAAATCTGTTTGCGCGGCGTCTTCCAAACGGGGTGCTGCCATGGCGCGACTGAAAATCGCTTCTGTTTCCAAGGTCTTCAACGATTTTCAGGCCCTGTCTGAAGTGTCGCTTGATGTGAAGGACGGCGAATTTGTTGCCATTCTCGGACCATCCGGCTGCGGCAAGACCACGCTTCTGCGGATGATTGCAGGTTTTGAAGATGTCGATGGTGGCGAAATCCATATTGGGGACAGCCGCGTTTCCCATGTTGACGGCAACGTGCCACCGGAAAAGCGGCAGGTTGGTATCGTCTTCCAGAATTATGCGCTCTGGCCGCATATGACGGTCGCCGAGAATGTCGGCTATAGTCTGCGGGTGGCAAAGGTTGCCAAAGCCGAGCGCGAGGCCCGCGTTCGCCAAGCGCTGGCGTTGGTCGATCTGGACGGTTTTGGTGATCGCCGCCCGGCCAATCTTTCAGGTGGTCAGCGGCAGCGTGTGGCTTTGGCCCGCTGTCTGGTAGCAGCCCCTTCGCTGGTCTTGTTTGACGAACCGCTTGCCAATCTTGATGTGCATTTGCGTGCTTCGATGGAAGACGAGTTTGCGGCTTTCCACAAGCGCACCGGTACGACGATTATCTACATCACGCATGACCAGGCCGAGGCCATGGCGCTTGCTGACCGGATTGCGGTGCTTGATCACGGCAAGCTTCAGCAGTTCGATACGCCGCGCAAGCTTTACGAGGAACCGGCCAGCGAAATGGTCGCGTCCTTCATCGCGCACGGCATGGTTCTGCCTGCGGAGGTCGTGTCTTTTGCGCAAGCGGGACATTGTGAGGCGCTGGTGCTGGGAAGCCGTGCTGAGGTGCGTTGTTCCGGGATTGAAATGCCGCGTGCCAATGCGCAGCTCTGCGTTCGCGCAGAAGATCTGGCATTGACCGAAACCGGCGGCATCTCTGTGCGGGTCAAACGTTCTGTCTATCGCGGTGGCGGTTCGCGCATCGAGGCACATCCGCTGACAAAACCGGATATTCATCTGCATTTTGAAGTGCGCGATCCGGTAAGACTGGAAGAAGGCGATGAGGTTCGCATCGCTATTCGCGGTGGCTGGATTATTCCCACCGATGAAATGCCGGTGAGAAAAGTCTCAACCGGCTTTCCAATCGGCAACAAGATTTAGCTTATTTCTTCTTCATCGCTTCCAGAAGGGCTGCACCGAAACCGCCGGTTGACGGCTGTTCCTGTTTGCGCGGGGTGAAGTTTTGCTTTTGTGCAGGTTTCGTGTCGCGCTGCGCATTGTTGCGCGGGGCAGGGGCTTCGCCGCCGTCTTTGCGCATTGTGAGGCCGATGCGCTTGCGTGGCACATCCACTTCCGTCACGCGCACCTTCACCACATCGCCAGCCTTGACCACTTCATGCGGGTCTTTGACAAACTTATCAGCGAGCTGCGAAACATGGACAAGTCCGTCCTGATGCACACCGATATCGACAAAGGCACCAAAGGCAGCAACGTTTGTGACAGTGCCTTCCAGCATCATGCCGGGTTTCAGATCCTTGATGTCATCGATGCCATCGGCAAAGGTGGCTGTCCTGAATTCAGGGCGCGGATCGCGGCCCGGCTTATCAAGCTCGGCGATAATGTCACGCACGGTTGGCAGACCAAAACGCTCATCGACAAAGACGCGCGGATCGAGGCTTTTAAGTGCTGCGCTATCACCCATGAGGCTGCGCACATCGCGGCCGCAGGCGGAAACGATCTTTTTGGCAACGCCATAGGCTTCAGGGTGAACGGAGGACGCATCAAGCGGCTCGGTGCCGTTGGCAATACGCAGAAAGCCTGCGCATTGTTCAAAAGCGCGGTTGCCGAGGCGAGCGACTTTCAGAAGTTCCTTGCGGTTCTTGAAGGCACCGGCGTCATCGCGATGCGCAACAATTGCTTCGGCGAGCGACTTTCCCAGGCCCGATACACGCGCCAGCAGTGAGGCGGATGCCGTGTTGAGATCAACGCCGACAGCGTTCACCGCATCTTCGACCACTGCATCGAGCGAACGCGCCAGACGGGACTGATCGACATCATGCTGATACTGGCCAACACCGATGGATTTCGGCTCGATCTTGACGAGCTCTGCCAATGGGTCCTGCAGTCGGCGGGCGATGGAAACGGCACCACGCAGCGATACGTCGAGCTGCGGAAATTCGTTCGCTGCAGCTTCTGACGCCGAATAGACCGATGCACCTGCTTCCGACACGATGACTTTGAGCGGCTTTGGCGCTGGCAGGTCGTTGAGCATATCCACGACAAGACGTTCGGTTTCGCGGCTGCCTGTGCCGTTGCCAATCGCAATCAGCTCGATCTTGTGTTTGCGGATCAGGCTTGCAAGCTCGGCCTGGGTGCCACGCACATCGTTTTTTGGCGGAAACGGATAGACCGTCGTTGTGTCGAGCAGTTTGCCAGTGCCATCGACGATTGCGACTTTGACGCCGGTGCGGATGCCCGGATCAAGACCCATGGTGGCACGCGAACCGGCTGGGGCGGCGAGCAAGAGGTCTTTCAAGTTGCGGGCGAAGACGTTGATGGCTTCTTCCTCGGCGCGTTCACGCAGGTCGCGCATGAGGTCGAGTGACAAGGAGAGCGAGAGCTTGACGCGCCATGCCCAGCCTGCAACTTCCATCAGCCAGCGGTCGCCGGGCAGGGTTGCGCCGATATTATAGGCGGCTGCAATTTTGCGTTCGACCGGCTTTACCGGCGAGGTATCATCAGCATCGATTTCAATGTCGAGCGACAGAAAATCCTCGTTGCGACCGCGCAGCATGGCCAGAGCGCGGTGGCCTGCAACATTTGCCCAGCGTTCGGAATGGTCGAAATAATCGGAGAACTTCGCGCCTGCGTCCTGTTTGCCATCGACAACGCGCGAGCGCAGAACAGCGCGATCTTTGAGATAGTTACGCAGATTACCGATCAGTTCAGCATTCTCGGTGAAGCCTTCGGCAATGATGTCGCGCGCGCCTTCAAGAGCTGCTTTCACATCGGCAACGTCGCCGGTGACATATTGCGCGGCAATATCCGCTGGAACCAGCCTGCGGTCGCTCAGAATAGCTTCGGCAAGCGGGCCAAGACCACGTTCGCGTGCGATTTCCGCTTTGGTGCGGCGCTTAGGCTTATAGGGAAGATAGAGGTCCTCAAGTTCGGCCTTGGTCTGGACGCCTGCGATTTTCAGCTCCAGTTCCGGCGTCAGCTTTTCCTGCCCGCGGATCGATTCCAGAATGGAAGTGCGCCGTGCTTCAAGTTCACGCAGATAAGAAAGTCGCTCATCCAGCGTGCGCAGCTGCGTATCGTCAAGGCCGCCGGTGACTTCCTTGCGGTAACGGGCGACGAACGGCACAGTCGAGCCTTCATCGAGAAGACCAATGGCTGCTATGGCCTGTTCGGGCTTTGCGTTGATCTCCGCTGCAATGATTGCGGCAATTCGCTTAATATCGTTGGCCATATTCATTCCAATCTCAAATCTTTACGCGAACATAGTCGGATAGGTTTTTGACGCAATCACGACCGTCATAATGGTCCACAGGAAAGCATATATATTCTTTGTTCACGCGCCTGTGAACGCGCAGGGTCTTTTAAAATCGGAATTGAGCGATACATATATCGTGAAATGACGATATGAATGAAGATCAGCGAGGTGACCATGATGTCGGACATTCAATCTGTAGCACAGCCTAATTCATTGGCTATGCCGTTGGACGAGATACTCAAAGCACTTGGCCATCCAGTTCGTCTCGACATTTTAAGCTGGCTCAAGCAGCCGGAGAAGCATTTCTCCGCTCAGCACATGCCCCTGGAGATGGGTGTGTGCGCCGGTCAGTTCGAGCGGTGCGGCCTCTCCCAGTCCACCGTTTCTGCTCATTTGTCCGTGCTGACGAAAGCGGGGCTGATTACGCCCCATCGCGTTGGCCAATGGACCTTCTACAAGCGCGATGAGGAGGCGATTGCCGCCTTGCTCAAATCACTGTCCGATCTTTAATCTCATTTGCCCAATCGTTCCCACTTGAAGGAAATGTATCTATGGCCACATTGTTCGATCCAGTTACAGTCGGCGATCTCAAGCTTGCCAACCGTATCGTTATGGCACCGCTGACGCGCAATCGCTCGCCCCGCGCTGTGCCAAACGACCTCAATGTCACCTATTATGAACAGCGCGCAAGTGCTGGTCTCATCATCACCGAGGCAACGCCGATCAGCCATCAGGGGCAGGGCTATGCCGATGTGCCGGGCCTTTATTCGGACGAGCAGCTTGCAGGCTGGAAGCGCGTCACCGACGCTGTTCACAGCGCAGGCGGCAAGATCGTCGTGCAGATGTGGCATGTGGGCCGTATTTCGCACGACAGCCTGCAGCCAAATGGCGGCAAGCCGGTTGCGCCTTCGGCCATCACGGCCAAGTCGAAGACCTATCTCGTGCATCCGGACGGCACCGGCGAATTTGCACCAACCTCAGAGCCACGCGCGCTTGAAAAGAGCGAGCTTCCGGAGATCGTTGCGACCTATGCCAAGGCTGCAAAGGATGCGGTTGAAGTGGCTGGTTTTGACGGCGTCGAAATCCATGCTGCAAACGGCTATCTGATCGACCAGTTCCTGCGTTCGGACAGCAATCATCGCACCGATGAATATGGCGGCTCCATCGAAAACCGCGCACGATTCCTGTTTGAAGTGGTGGACGCAATCACCAAGTCGGTTGCGCCGGGCAAAGTTGGTATTCGTCTTTCGCCGGTAACGCCTGCCAATGATGCATCAGATTCCGATCCGCAGCCGCTGTTTGATTATGTGCTCGAAAAGCTTGCCTCTTACGGTCTTGCATATGTTCACATCATCGAAGGTGCGACCGGCGGCCCACGCGATTTCCAGCAGGGTCCACAGCCATTCGATTATGCGCGTCTCAAGCAGGTTTATCGTGATGCCGGTGGCGAAGCTGCCTGGATGGTCAATAATGGCTATGATCGCGAACTGGCTGAACAGGAAATCGAAAGCGGTCGCGCTGATGTGGTTGCCTTTGGCAAGCCGTTCATCTCCAACCCTGACCTTGTCCGTCGTTTGAAGGACAATTCACCGCTCAACGAGCTGGATCAGCAGCATATGTATGGCGGTGGCGCTAAGGGTTACACGGATTATCCGATCCTCGCCTAATAGAAGTGAAAAAAGCCGCCATGCCAGTCTGCAAATGGCAATTTGTTTGCGTTCCGATGCTCATGTACCCGAAAGTACACTCCGCTTCGGTGCTCGAAAATCACCATTTTCGCCACGGCCTGCCGCTTTTTAATTCAGACACTTACTCATAAAATAGAAAGCCTGGCCTTGAGCCGGGCTTTTTTATTAGAGACGTGCGCGCGTTGAGCGCGGTGTTGCCAACAATAGATTGGTTTCGCTGGCCTTGATCCCCGGCACCAGCCGGATGCGGCGCAGCACAGCATCGAAATCTGTCAGCGTTGCAGCGCCCAGCTCCACCACCAGATCGAAACGACCATTGGTGGTGTGGATGGCTGAAATTTCGGAGAAACCGCCAAGCGCTTTGACCACACGGTCGGCGACATGGCCTTCGATTTCGATCATCATGATACCGCGCACCGGCAGATCAACAGCGTCAGAGCGCAGGATCACCGTATAGCCGATGATGTCGCCGGACTGTTCCAGACGTTCCATGCGGGAGCGGACGGTTGCGCGCGAAACGCCGAGATCGATTGCCACATCCGAAATGCTGCGTCGGCCATTGTGACGTAAAAGCGTGATAAGCTTTTCATCCAGATCGTCCATGTTTTCTCCATTTTGAAAAGCCAATCCGACATTCTGATAAACCAAACCGTTAAAATTGCCAATCCGGTTGCTTCACATCGCCAAGCTTAAATGGTCAATCTATGGCGATAGAGCGGCTCCAGTTGCTACAGAATCGTGAGCCGCTCCATCTTTTTGTTACTATGCATTTGCCTACGCAAAACCGCTTCGCACTTTTGCTGGAAATGCTTTAATTTCTCAGGAGCAGCACTTTATGCATTGCAAGATTTTGGGATTGCCGGTTCAGGAAGGCACTGGACGTCTGGGCTGCAATATGGGGCCCGACGGTTATCGAGCCGCTGGCATTGCGGATGCGATTCGTGAACTCGGTCATGAGTTTACCGATCTGGGAAATCTGGCCCCGGCTGAACAGCGCCCGCTGACCCATCCCAATCCTGTGATCAAGGCTTTGCCGCAGGCTGTCGCCTGGATCGAAGCCATCAGTGAAGCCGCTTATCGTGAGAGCGAAGACGGTTTCCCGATCTTCCTCGGTGGCGATCATCTTCTTGCAGCAGGCACTGTTCCCGGCATTGCACGTCGCGCCGCGGAAAAGGGTCGCAAGCAATTTGTGCTGTGGCTTGATGCGCATACGGATTTCCATACGCTGGAAACAACGGGCAGTGGCAATCTGCATGGTACGCCTGTGGCCTATTATACGGGCCAGAAGGGCTTTGAAGGCTATTTCCCGGCATTGGCAGCACCGATTGATCCAGCCAATGTCTGCATGATGGGTATTCGCAGTGTTGATCCCGCAGAACGCGATGCGATCCAGAAAACTGCTGTGTCTGTTTTTGATATGCGCCTTATCGATGAGCACGGTGTGGCAGCGCTGCTGCGCCGCTTCCTGCAGCGCGTGAAGGACGAAAACGGTCTTCTGCATGTGAGCTTGGACGTCGATTTCCTTGAGCCGTCGATTGCGCCAGCTGTCGGCACCACGGTTCCGGGCGGCGCGACCTTCCGTGAAGCGCATCTCATCATGGAAATGCTGCACGACAGCGATCTGGTGACAAGCCTCGATCTGGTTGAGCTTAACCCGTTTCTCGATGAACGCGGACGCACCGCAACGGTGATGGTCGACCTGATGGCGAGCCTGTTGGGCCGCAGCGTCATGGATCGTCCAACCATAAATTATTGAATTCAGAAACCGCATTCGCTGCTGGCGGATCAATGGTCTGCCGCTGAATGCTAAGGAGCAAGAATGACCCAACCGAACCTCAATATCGTCCCTTTTGTCAGTGTCGATCACATGATGAAGCTGGTGCTTTCCGTCGGTGTCGAAACCTTCCTCAAGGAACTCGCCGATTATGTGGAAGAGGATTTCCGTCGCTGGGAAAGCTTCGACAAGACGCCGCGCGTGGCTTCGCATTCCGATGAAGGCGTGATCGAACTGATGCCGACAAGCGACGGTACGATGTACGGCTTCAAATATGTGAATGGTCATCCAAAGAACACGCGCGACGGCCTGCAGACGGTGACGGCTTTTGGCGTTCTCTCGGATGTTGGCAGCGGGTACCCGATGCTTCTGACCGAAATGACCATTTTGACGGCGCTTCGCACTGCTGCAACATCGGCCGTTGCGGCCAAGCATCTTGCACCAAAGAACGCACGCACGATGGCGATCATCGGCAATGGCGCGCAGAGCGAATTTCAGGCTTTGGCGTTCAAGGCAATTCTCGGCATCGACAAGTTACGTCTTTACGATATTGACCGCACGGCTTCGGAAAAATGCGCGCGCAATCTCGAAGGCGCAGGCATTGATATCGTGATCTGCAAGGATGTCGAAGAAGTGGTTGAGGGTGCGGACATCATCACCACCGTAACCGCCGACAAGCTCAATGCCACGATCCTGACCGACAACATGGTTGGCGCTGGCGTTCATATCAACGCGGTTGGCGGTGATTGCCCCGGCAAGACCGAGCTTCATGGCGATATTCTGCGTCGCTCGGACATCTTCGTCGAGTATCCACCGCAGACTCGCATCGAAGGCGAAATTCAGCAGCTTCCGGAAGATTATCCCGTCAATGAATTGTGGGAAGTGATTACTGGCAAGACTGAAGGCCGCAAGGATGCGCGTCAGATTACGCTGTTCGATTCGGTCGGCTTTGCTACGGAAGACTTTTCGGCACTGCGCTATGTTCGCGATAAGCTCCAGGATACGGGCTTCTATGAGCAGCTCGATCTTCTGGCTGATCCGGATGAGCCGCGCGATCTTTACGGCATGTTGCTGCGCCACAAGCAGCAGCTTGAGGCGGAACAGTCCAAGCCTGCCGCATAAAACTTCAAAGCCTGCCTCTTCATCAGAGGCAGGCTTTTTGTTTTGTCTTAGACGCTGATCTTATCCGAAGATAGGTTCCTACTTTTCCGCGATATGTTTTAGAGAGGCTTACGCGAATGGCGCGGGGTAGAAATCGTCCCGCCATGGGTTGCGATTGCCATTTCAAAACTATCGGCGATACGTCGGGCGCGATCGATAAAGACAATGGCGCCTTCGGGCGGGAAAACCTCGCGCGCCGTCTGTTCAAACAGCTCCAGCCAGCGGTCGAAATGATCGCCTTTCAGGCCAAGTCGCAGATGCGGCGGCATGGGGCGCCCTTCATAGCTGCCGGTTTTCAGAATGACCGATGACCAGAATTCCGCGATTTGATCAAGGTGGTGATCCCAATCCGCCACCGCTTGCGTGAAGATTGGGCCAATGACGGCATCTTCCCGCGCACGTCCATAAAACGTGTCGACCAGTTGTTTGATAGACGCTTTGTCGATGGATGGATGGGGCTGGTTTATAAGAGCGGTCATTTTCGGTGCCAATTGGATTGCTGCCGCAAGAACGGCCTTCGAGCCTGATATAGGCCTGCAATTCCCTTGATGCCAGAGAAGCTTTGCCGCACATGCCCGGAAGCCGCTGGCAATAACGTCTTTAAGCGGTTTCAAGACATATCTGATTTTTAATCGCGCTTTGGTTGTAATCTGATGAGCCAAATGAGGCTGAAATATTTGGAATCGTTCGCGTTTTACGACTGCAGTTACCGACGATTTTCTTGCGCGGCCTTCAAATATGGAAATTATTTCCATTTAATTTAAGTTTTCGCGACCGGAGTCTAGCTCTGAACAAAGCGAAAAAATAACGGCTGATGTAAAAAATAACATTACTTCTAATTTTAGTATTTACTAATTAAAGTTTTTGCTCATGATTTCGGGCAATATGCTTATTGCTATCTATTTATTATGATTTAGTTTTAAAGATATTCACAAAAATGAAAGGAGATAGGTTTGATTTTTTAATAGATATTATTAGTTTAGGATAATCCGAAATATCAATGTTTATGGAGGATATATGCCAAATACAGAGGGGAATTTGGTTGCATTCCATGATGTAAGAAACGTTGAAGCTATTGAAATTCTAAAGACAAGTTCTGATCACGGCTGGAAAAACTTGTTTGCCTACACGGCACGTCTGCAACCATTTAATTCCGTATTCCAGCCCGTCGATTCGCTATTGGTTGCCATGGTCCTTAAAGGGCATCTGCAAGGAGCTTGGCAGATAGGCGGAGAGTTATCGGAACTTTATCTGCAGCCCGGATCAATTATTGTAATTCCTCCGGACGAGAGTTTGAAAGTTTCGATAAATAGTAATGCTGAAGTTATAAATATATATATATCCAAGAACCTGATGGATGATGTTTTTCTAGAATTTTCATCCGTTAGCAATAACCTATTCAGGCTTGACTACAGTCTTTCCATCTATGACGAATTCCTGGAACAGACAATTAATTCCGTTAAAGATATACTGTATGTCGGTGGACGGTTTTCATCCATTGAAGTGCAATATATAGCGCGTCTTCTTGTTGCGCGTGTCGTATCGAAATATTCTACACTGACATCGGGTGATCTTAACCCTGATGCTGGACTTTCTCTTCCTACACTTCAAAAGACATTCGATTACATCGATGAAAACCTACATCGTCGCATTGTTATCGATAAGCTTGCCAATACCGCCGGAGTGGGGGCTGCGCAATTTGCCCGTCTGTTCAAGAGGGCAACGAATGTCACGCTGCACCAATACATCATTCGCCGCCGCGTTGATAAGGCGCGCGACCTTTTGATGGAAACGCAGATGCCGATTGCTGAAATCGCGCATGAGTGCGGTTTCGCAGATCAGGTCCATCTTACTCGTTTTTTTGGGAGAATTATTGGAACAAGCCCTGCATCCTTCAGGAGAAGAGCTCAACGATAGGTAGTCCAAAACATACAACTTAATTAGTACATTTTGTATTTATTATACAAAAGGAGTCGATATCAGCATAGACAAACCTCTACCGATAACGAAATTTTGAGACGGGTATTTATCGTCTTCGAGGGGTGTTCTCCGCAACTATTATGAAGTGCAGATTTATGGCTTTACTTTACGCAAGGTTTATACTTTGCGGTTGGTCCTATTTGTATTTAATATTTAGTTCACATTTTAAATAATATTGATGCCATAGATAAGCGCTCTCTCAATAGTTCGAGTTCTGTTTCACATAGGCCCTTGAAGCTCAGTTTCGGTTGAGGAGAGAGTCATGGTTGCAGTTGTTACGAATAAGGTGAGCGGCAGCTCGCGTACCATTACTGGTGATAACATCGTCCTTTCAGGACCTAGCATTGTTAAACTGTCGCTCAATCCAGATGCGATAGCGGAATACCAGAAGGTTGGCGACGATCTCCTTATTCGACTGCATAATGGCGAAACAATCCGAATTGTTCATTTCTATACGCATTATCAAAACGGCGAGGATAACGACCTCGTCCTGCAGGATGATCATGGTAAGCTGTGGGCCGGTAATCACAGCGATGGCTTAGCCGATTTCAATTTCTCCGAGATACAATCCGTTGATCAGCTTGCCGGTGGCGGCGGTGGTGGTTTGGGCCCGGTTCTGCTGGGCCTTGCTGGTCTGGGCGCCATAGGTGCCGCGATCGGAGCATCGTCGCGCGGTGATGATGATAATGACGCGGACGCAGATTCTGATGCCGACGCGGATGCCGATTCTGACAATGAAGCGCCGAATGCGCCTACCGTCACTGTCGGAGAAGATGGGCGCACCATCACGATAAAAGGCGAGCCCAACACAACAGCGAAAATTCACAATTCGCAAGGTGAGGTAATCGGAACTATTATCTTGTCGGGCGACGGTACTGGCACGTTTACTCTTCCTCCGAGCAATGGACAGAATGTTACTGTTACCTTGACTGACGGATCGGGTAACCAGTCGCCTGGAACATCAGCAACTTTGCCAGATACGCTTGCGCCGAACGCTCCAACGGAACTTGACGTCAATGATGACGGTACGCAGTTGACCGGTAAGGGCGAACCGGGCGCAAAGGTTATCGTTCGCGGCCCTGATGGTACTATCGTTGGTGAAGGCACTGTCGACCAGAACGGTAATTTTACAATTAGCCTTAATCCCCCCCAAGATGACGGACAGCTGCTTTCGGTGACACTCACTGATGCGGCCCAAAATGTTTCAGGACCTGGTTCTGTAATTGCTCCTAATGTGGTCGAAGGCGATGCGGACGCAGATGCTGATGCCGATGCCGATGCTGACGCAGATGCTGATGCCGATGCCGATGCTGATGCTGATGCTGATGCTGACGCCGACGCAGACGCAGATGCTGACGCAGACGCAGACGCTGATGCCGATGCCGACGCAGATGCTGATGCTGATGCCGACGCAGACGCTGATGCCGACGCAGATGCGGATGCGGATGCTGATGCCGACGCAGATGCTGATGCCGATGCCGATGCTGACGCAGATGCTGATGCTGACGCGGATGCCGACGCGGACGCCGATGCTGATGCGGATGCCGACGCAGACGCTGACGCTGATGCGGATGCCGACGCTGATGCCGATGCTGATGCTGATGCCGACGCAGACGCTGATGCCGATGCGGATGCCGATGCTGACGCCGACGCAGACGCTGATGCCGATGCTGACGCGGATGCCGACGCGGACGCCGATGCTGATGCGGATGCTGATGCAGACGCCGATGCGGACGCAGATGCCGACGCAGATGCTGATGCTGA